>JAQSVY010000364.1 GCA_029266935.1 Burkholderiales bacterium | reverse complement strand
CCGTCCATCACCGCGCGCACCCTGGGATCGCTGAAGGTGAACTTCTCCATCTCCTTGCAGGACACGCACCAGTCGGCGTAGAAGTCGAGCATCACCGGCTTGCCGGGGGTACGCAGCCGCTGCTCCAGCTCACCGAGCGACCCCACGCGAAGCCATGGCACCGGCGCCAACGGCACCGCCGCCGACCCTACGAGGCCGGCGAGCGGGCGCAGCGGATCGCGGTTGCCGGCGAGCACGCCGGCGAGGAGTGCCACGCCGGCGATGAGCAGCATGACGCCGGCGCCCTTCCACAGGCGCCACCAGCCCGACACGGCAGGAGCTAGCGGGTCTAGCGCGCGCAGGAAGATCCCCGAGCCGATGAGCAGCGTCGCCCACGCGAGCATCAGCACCACGTCGGAAAGCACCGGGGTAACGATCCAGAGGGCGACAGCGAGCAGCAGCACGCCGAAGAACTTGCGCACGCCTTCCATCCAGGCACCCGCCTTGGGAAGAAGCGCTCCCTCGAAAACGCCCACCGCCATGAGCGGCACGCCCATCCCGAGCGCCATCACCAGGAGCGCCGCACCGCCGAGCAGCACGTCGCGCGTTTGCGAAATGTAGAGCAGCGCGCCGGCGAGCGGCGCGGCGACGCAGGGGCTGACGATAATCGCGGAGAACGCGCCCATGGCGGCGACCGAAAGGATGCGCCCGCCGCGCAGCTGCTGGTGCGCGCCGTGCAACCGCTCGTGGAGAAAGCCCGGCAGGCGCAGCTCGTAGAACCCGAACATGGAGAACGCGAGCACGACGAAGACGACGGCGAAAGCGCCGAGGACCCAGACGTTCTGCAGCGCCGAGGCGAGCAGCACGCCCGAGGACGCCGCGGCGACGCCCGCTGCCGCGTAGGTGAGCGCCATGCCCAGCACATAGGCCCCCGATAGCGCGGCGGCGCGCGGCTTGCTGAGGCTGCGCCCCTCGCCGGCGATGATCCCCGAGAGGATCGGCACCATGGGCAGCACGCAAGGCGTGAACGTGAGCAGCAGGCCCAGCACGAAGAAGCTCGCGAGCACCAGCACGACGCTGCCCTCGAACAGGCGTGCGATGTCGATGTCGCTGGCGAAGATCGAGAAGCGCGGCTCGCCGGCAGGCTGGCGCGGCCCGGCGCTCATGGAAGGCGGTTGCAAGGCCGCCAGCTGCAGCGTCGCGCGCGATTCCATCGGCACGTAGCACACGCCGATGTCCGCGCAGCCTTGCGACGTGACCGTGAGCTCGACGCGGCCCTCGCCCTCCGCCGGCAGGCGCAGCCGCACCTCCTTGCGATAGATCTCGGTCTCACCGAAAAACTCGTCCTTGTGCTTCAACCCCGGCGGGAGCTGCGGCGCGCCGAGGCGGGCGCCTTCGGCGGCGAACTTGAACCGGTCCCGATACATGTAGTAGCCGTCGGCGATGGCGTAACGCACCTCGATCGAGCCGGCATCGAGCGCGCGTGCGGAAAAGCGGAACGCCTTCTCCGGCTCGAGCAGCTCGTCGGCCGAGCCGCCGAGCCTGAGCTGGCCGAGCGCCGGCGCGGCGATCGCCACAGCGAGGAAAAAGGGTAAGAGCCTCTTCAAGCCTTGGTCTCCGCGGCTACCCAGTCGAGGTAGGCGGGCAGCCCTTGCTCGATTGGGACCGCGATGATCTCGGGGAGTTCATAGGGATGGCCCTGGCGCAAGGCCTGGCGCTGGTCTTGATCAGCAACGGGTGCTCGTCGTCGTGCTGGATCGCGCCCTTCCAGCGGTACACCGAGCGGCACGGCGCGAGGATATTCACGCAGGCAGCGAGGCGCTGCTCGAGCAGCAGGTCGGCGAGGCGCTCGGCGCTCGCGCGGTCGGGCAGATTAGTGAACACCAAGAGCTTGGGCATGCCGCAGTCCCTCTTGCACCGTCGGGTAGGAAAGCCGCACGCCAAGCTCGCACTTCAGCCTGCGGTTGTCGAGCCGACGCGATTCCATCATGACATCGCTGGCCTCGGGCATCTGCGCACGTGCAAACCGCGGCAGTCGTGACAAGCCGGCGTTGTCGGCGACGAGGTCCATCCAGTCTCCCATGCGGATCTCGCTGTCATCGGAGGCGTTGTAGACGCCGGCGGGCGCGTCGGTCTCCAGCGCGCGCACCAGGGCGCGTGCGAGGTCGTCGGCGTGGATGTGGTTGGTGTAGACGTCGTCCTCGGCGCGCAGCAGCGGCGTGCCCCTGTGCAGCCGCGCAAGCGGCAGCCGGTCCACCGCGTAGATGCCAGGGGCGCGCAGCACGAGGAGCAGCGTACCGCGCTCGCTGCACCATAGTGCAAGCCGGCGCTCCGCATCGAGCCGGCGACGGGCGCGCGCAGTGCGGGGCGCGGGCGGTCGCGACTCGTCAACGCGCTCCCCGCCGCAATCGCCGTAGACGCCGCTCGTACTGACGTAGACGATGCGGGCCGGTAGAATGCGGCCCTTTTCGAGCGCCCTGAGCAGGTTGGCGGTGCGCGTATCGAGATCCCCGGCCGCGGGCGGTGGCGCGCAGTGCAGAACGGCGTGCGCGCCCTCGCGCGGCAGGGTCTCGGGTCGATCGAGATCCGTGCCGAAGCGCCGGCCCAGGGGTCGAACCTCGAAGCGGCGCTCGAGCTCCGCGGCGGCGCGGCGCGCGACGTCGCCGTAACCGGCAACAAGCAAGCGCTTCACCACGTCTATTCTAGCGACATGCCTACGGTCACCCTGCAGCCGAGCGGTCAGCAGTTCCAGGTCGAGGAAAACGAGTCCATTCTCGCCGCGGCGCTGCGCCAGCAGATCATCCTGCCGTACGGGTGCCGCAACGGCGCGTGCGGCAGCTGCAAGGGGAAGCTCCTCGACGGGCAGGTCGAC
>JAQSVY010000090.1 GCA_029266935.1 Burkholderiales bacterium | reverse complement strand
CCAGATCGGCAAGCTCGAGGTCGGCGAGCAGACTTCGGTGGCGCAGGCGCTGGCGATGAAGAAACGCGGCTGATGCGCATCGCCGTCCTGGACGACTACCAGGACGTCGCGCGCGGCATGGCGGACTGGGCGGGAGCAGGGGAGGCGGAGTTTTTCCACGACCCTATCTTCCGTACGGAAGTCCACTACGAGGGCGCGGTGGAGGCGATCCGCGCCTGGCAGGGCCGCGCGCCGATCCGGCTGCTGCAATGAGGGTCGGCGTTCCCCGCGAGATCAAGACCCACGAGTACCGCGTGGGGCTTACGCCGACCTCGGTGCGCGAACTCGCCGCGCACGGCCACGAGGTGATCGTCGAGGCCGGGGCCGGCGCCGGCATCGGCGTCGAGGACGCAGCCTACGAGAAGGCGGGCGGGCGCATCGGCGATCCCTGGCAGGCCGAGCTCGTCGTCAAGGTAAAGGAGCCGCAGGCCGCCGAGAGGAAGCGCCTGAAGCGCGGCCAGGTCCTTTTCGCCTACCTGCACCTCGCGCCCGATGTCGAGCAGACGCGCGACCTCGTCGAAACCGGCGCCGTGTGCATCGCCTACGAGACCGTCACGCGCCCTGGCGGCGGCCTGCCGCTGCTCGCGCCGATGTCGGAGGTGGCCGGCCGCATGGCAATCCAGGTGGGCGCGAGCTGCCTGGAGAAGGCGCGCGGCGGCATGGGCATCCTCCTTGGAGGCGTGCCGGGCGTGCCGCCGGCGAAGATCACCATCCTCGGCGCCGGCGTCGCCGGATCCAACGCGGCGCGCCTCGCGGTCGGCGCCGGGGCGAGGGTTTACGCCCTGGATCGTTCACTGGAAGTTCTGAGGAAGATGGAGAGCGAGTTCGGCGCGCGCGTGGTCACGGTGTATTCGAGCCGCGACGCGATCGAGCACCACGTGCTCTCGGCGGACCTGGTGATCGGTGCGGTGCTGGTTCCCGGCGCCGCCGCGCCCAAGCTCGTCTCGCACGCGGTGGTGAAGGCGATGAAGCCCGGATCGGTGGTGGTGGACATCGCCATCGACCAGGGGGGTTGCTTCGAGACCTCGCGCCCGACCACGCACGCCGATCCGACCTTCGTCGTCGACGGCGTGGTGCACTACTGCGTGACCAACATGCCCGGCGCGGTGCCGCGCACCTCGACCTACGCGCTCAACAACGCCACGCTGCCGTTCGCGCTGGCGCTCGCTGACAAGGGCTGGCAGCGCGCGGCGGCCGACGACGAGCACCTGCGCAACGGCCTGAACGTCGCGCTCGGCAAGGTCACGCACGGCGAGGTGGCGGCCGCGGTCGGCGCGGCCTGCGTTCCGGCCGCCGAGCTGCTCGGCTAGAGAGCGTCTGCGCGCGCTAGAGCGCGCTAGCGCGCCAGCGCATCGAGGATCTCCTGCGGCCGCGCGACGCGCCAAGCCTGCAGCCCGGCGCGCCGCGCGCCGGCGACGTTTTCCTCGAGGTCGTCGAAGAAGGCAAGCCGCGAAGGCGCAATTCCGGTGAGCGCCGCCACGCGCAGGAACGCCTCGGGCTCGGGCTTCCGCCGCCCGATGTCGCAGGACGTCACCACCTTCGTGACCGGCGCAAGAAGCTCCCGGTAGCGCGCCCCGAAGTGCGCAACATGCGCAGGATTGGTGTTGGAGAACACGTACAGCGGCATGCGGTCGGCGAGCTCGCGCAGCACGCGCTCGATGCCTGGCAGCGGCTCCCCGAAGATGGCGTTCCAGCCCGCGAGCATGGCTTCATCGGGGATTTCGATGCGCAGACAATCGCGTAACCGCAGGAAATATTCGACCTGATCTATTTCGCCGCGCTCGTGCGCGCAGTACGCTTCGTCGAAGGAGAACTTCTCCGCAAGAACATCGACCGGAACGCCGGCAGCCTTGGCCCACGCGGCGAAGGCGCGCCGGAAGTCGACCTCGACCAGGACGTTGCCGAAGTCGAGGAGGGCGGCTCGCGGCGCCTCAGTTCTCACGCACGGCGGCGCCGATCAGCTCCGCGGCGCGCTCCAGCTCCTCATCGGAGTTGAGGATGTCGGGGCAGACGCGCAGGGATTCGCCGCGGGCGTCGGTGATGCTGCTCGAGGTTGTGCGCGCGCAGGCGATCGACGCCCATCTCGAGGGTGAACTCCAGCCCCGCCAGCGCCTGCACCGGCGCGAGCACCGGCGGCGTCGACTCGAGCCAGGCGTCGCCGCCGGGCCCGTACTCCGGCGGCTCGGGCCGCAGGTAGGCGAAGACGTCCTTCTTCGCGAACCAGCCGGTGTCGAGCGTGCGCATGGTCTCGGCAAGCCCCGGGCGTACGTAGAGCCAGCAGGCGCCCGGGCCGCCGCGCGTGTACTTGTAGGAGCCGCCGATGGCGAAGTCGGCGCCGATGCCGGCGAGGTCGAGCGGCAGCACGCCGGCGTGGTGGTACACGTCGAGCAGCACCATGGCGCCGGCGTCGTGCGCGCCGCGCACCAGGCGCCTCAGGTTCGGCACCACCTCGCCCGAGCGGAACATCACGCTCGAGAGCACCACCAGGGTGGCGCCCGCCGGCGCGAGCTCGCGCCAGGGCACGATCCGCAGGTCGATGCGGCCCTTCTCGCGGTACACGCGCAGGATGAAATCGATCGAGTCGAACTCGCCGTCGCTGGTCACCACGCGCGGCTTGCCCGGCAGCGCGTTGAGCACCGCGCGCAGGCCCTGGCCGGCGCTCGTCTTGGGCACGATGCAGTCGGGGCGCGGCGCGCCCACGAGGGTTGCCGTCAGCTTCCGGAACTGGTTTCGTTTCTGCAGCCAAAGCGGCCACGCCCCTTCCATGTCCACGTACCAGGCGTCGAGCGCGGCGCGCACGTCCTCGGCGACGCGATCGGGCGGCCGCCCGAGCGAGTGGTTGGCGAGGTAGATCTGCCCGCGCCCCATCACGCGCGAGAAGCGCGGCCACACCTCGTTTCTGAGGCGCATCTCAGTGAATTTCAGTGCGCACATCGATGAGCTCCGGGAACAGCGACACCTCGAGGCTTTTGCGCAGGAAGGCGACGCCGGCGGTGCCGCCGGTGCCGGGCTTGAAGCCGATGATGCGCTCCACGGTCTTCACGTGGCGGAAGCGCCAGAGCTGGAAGTTCTCCTCGACGTCGACCAGCTTCTCGCACATGTCGTAGGCGTCCCAGTGTGTTTTTGGATCTCCGTAGATCTTCTTGAACACCGCGGTCACCGCGGCATGCCTCGCGTAGGGCTGCGTCCAGTCGCGCTCGACGCGCTCGGGCGGCACCGGCATGCCGCGGCGCGCGAGGTGGCGCAGGAACTCGTCGTACAGGCTGGGCGATTCGAGCAGGCGCTGCAGGCGCGCGTAAGCGGCGGCGTCGTGGCGCTGCACTTCCATGAAGCGCGCGTTCTTGTTGCCCAGCAGGAACTCGATGGCGCGGAACTGGAACGACTGCAGCCCCGAGGCAGGCCCGAGCACGTCGCGGAATCCCACGTACTCCGATGGGGTGAGCGTCTCGAGCACCGACCACTGCTCGAAGAGCTGGCGCTGCACCTGCTTCACCCGCGCGAGGATCTTGAAGCAGGGCGCGAGGCGATCGGCCTGCACGTGCGCGATCGCCGCCTCGAGCTCGTGGATCAGGAGCTTCATCCACAGCTCCGAGACCTGGTGCTGGATGATGAACAGCATCTCGTCGTGGCGCGCGGAGCGCGGCTGCTGCGCGTCGAGGAGCTGCGGCAGGCGCAGGTAACCGCCGTAGGAGGTCTCGGCGCCGAGCTCGGTGATGAACTCGGAGGGGTCTTTCTGCATGCTCCTATAATGCCACTGGCCCCTTACACAGGTACAACCTCCCCATGCTCAGGCTGTGCGGCTTTCACCTCAGCAACTACCACAACAAGGTGCGCATCGCGCTGCTCGAGAAGGGCGTCGCCTTCGAGGAGGACGCAGCCTGCCGGCCCTCGCAGCAGGACGAGTTCCTGGCGCGCTCGCCGATGGGCAAGGTGCCCTTCGTCGAGCTCGACGGCGGCGTGCGGCTCGCCGAGTCGCAGGCGATCTGCGAATATCTCGAGGAGGCCTACCCGCAGAAGCCGCTCTACCCGCGCGACCCGCTCGCGCGCGCCAAGGTGCGCGAGCTGATCATCGTGATCGAGCTGCACCTGGAGCTCGTGGCGCGGCGGCTGTACCGGCAGGCATTCTTCGGCGGCAGCATCAGCGACGAGCTGAAGCGCTCGGTCGAGAAGGATCTCGCGAAGGGCGTGCGCGCCTTCGGCCAGCTCGCGAAGTTCAGCCCCTACATCGCCGGCGCCGAGCTGACGCTCGCCGATTGCTCGGCGTTCGTGCACCTGCCCCTCGTCACGCTTTCCACCAGGATCATCTACGGGCGCGACTTCCTCGAGGGCATGCCGCAGGTGAAGCCCTACCTGAAGATGCTCGGCGAGCGCCCCGCCTTCGCGCGGGTGAACGAGGACAGAAAAAGCGCGCAGGCTGCCCTGGCCAAGAAGTGAGCGGGCTCCAGGAGTACCTGCGCTACCTGGTGACGCTCACCGCGGTGCTCGACCCGTTCCTCGCGGTGCCGATCTTCCTCAGCGTCGCCGCGCGCTACGACGAGCGCAAGCGCCTGCGGCTGGTCAACGCGGTCACGGTGACGGTGTTCGCCGTGCTCGCCGGCGCCGCGGTCTTCGGCGAAGGGCTGCTGCGCCTGCTCGGTGCCAGCCTGCCCGCCTTCCAGGTCGGCGGCGGCCTGGTGCTGTTGCTGATGGCGCTCGCCATGCTCAACGCCAAGGTGGGCGAGATGCGTCAGACGCGCGCCGAGGCGGAAGAGCTCGAGTCGGGCGAGCTTTCCGGCGTCGTGCCCCTCGCGGTGCCGCTGCTCGCCGGTCCCGGCGCCATCAGCACCACCATCATCGCCGCGCAGCGCGGCGGCGTCGCGCACACCGCCGCGCTCATCGGCTGCGTGCTGCTGGTGTGCGTGCTGCTGTGGTCGCTGCTGCGCCTCGCGCATGCGGTCGGGGAGCGCATGGGCACCACCGGCCTCAACATCGCCACGCGCCTGCTCGGCCTGCTCCTCGCCGCCATCGCCATCCAGACGATGGCCGAGGGGCTGCGGATCCTCTTCCCCGGCCTCGCCGACTAGAAAAGTCCCTTGTTAGCCTAAAGCGGCCCGAGCGGGTTCCTCGGCGGACGCTCCTCGAGGATGTCTTCCATGCGCGCGCGGATCGCGCCCTTGATCTTCGGGTGCGTGAGGATGTAGAAGCGCTGCGCCCTGACGGCCGCGACCACCACGCGCGCCACGTCGTCCGCGGAGAGCCGGCCCGAGGCCACCGCCTTGCGCATGTTCGCCTGTTTTTCCCTGGTTTTTTCCGAGAACTGACCTGGTCGCGAGCCGGACGGGCGATGGCGTTCCGAATCCGCGATCCCGGTCGGCACGTACGCCGGGCAGAGCACCGAGACGCCCACGCGCGAGTCGCGCTCGCGCAGGTCGTGGTAGAGCGACTCCGAGAGCGTGACCACCGCGTGCTTGGTGACGTTGTAGGCCGCGGAGGCGGGCGGCGAGATGAGGCCGGCGACCGACGCGGTGTTGACGATGTGCCCCTCGTCCTGCGCGATGAGCCGCGGCGCGAAGGCGCGCACGCCGTGGATCACCCCCCACAGGTTGACGCCGAGGATCCAGCGCCAGTCGTCGACGCTGTTCTCCCATGCCGCGCCCGGCACCGCGACCCCGGCGTTGTTGCACACCACGTGGACGGATTTCAGCGAATCGCAGAACTTCTGCACGTCCGCTTCCTTGGAGACGTCCACTCTCATGGAAGAGACCTGGACGCCTTTGCTTTTCGCCTCGCCTTCAACTACGGACAAATCCGAGACGTCCCCGAGCGCGAGATCCATGCCTTCATCCGCAAAGGCGAGCGCCATGGCCCGGCCAAGGCCGCTCGCGGCGCCGGTGACGGCGGCGACCTTCCCCTGCAGCTCCTTCATCCGTCCTCCCTCATCCACGCCAGGCATGCCAGAGCATGAACGATCCGCCGAGAAAAATCAGCGCCTCGATGAAAAGCACGTGCAGGTGCGCGCCGATGCGCGTCACGAGCCACGCCGCGATGGCGCTGCCCGGGATGGTGGCGACGCCGATCACGACGCCGGTTGCCGCCGCCTCGGCGTCGAGGAGGTCGAAGCGCTGGAAGAGCGCCGCCTTGCACAGGTCGAGCGCGATGGTGGTGAGGGCGTCGGTGGCGAGCACTGCCTGCCCGGTGAGCCCGGCGCCCAGCAGCAGCGACACCAGGATCACGCCCGTGCCGCTCGCGACGCCGGAGGCGAGGCCGAACACCCCGGCGCCCGCGGCGAGGGAAGGCGTGCCGAGCACGATGGCCTTCGCCTTGAGGATCCTTCGCATCGGGATGAAGGCGATGACGAGGATGCCGAGCACCGTGCCCAGGGCGCGCGCGTCGAGCAGGCTGTAGATCCAGGTGCCGAGCACGAGGAACGGGAGCGAGCCCACGAGTACCACGGAGAGCGCGCGCCGGTCGAGGCTCGCGCGGTAGAACCAGAAGCGCCCGGCGTTGATGATGACGCCCGCTACCGCGAGCACCGGGATCACCGCCTTGATGCCGATGAGGGGCACGAGCGCCGCGGTGAGGATGACGCCGGTGCCGAAGCCGCCAACCCCGCCAACCACCGCGGCGGCCAGCGCCACCGCTGCCACCGCCGCGAGGGTGGGCGCGTCGAGGAGCAAGTCAGCCGCGCGGCACGGCGCGCGGGCGCCCTTCGCGGTCGATGGCGACGTAGGTGAGCGTCGCCTCGGTGACCTTGACCGTGGTCGGGTCCGCCGGCCGGCGCTCGGCGTAGACCTCCACCGTCACGGTGATGGAGGTGCTGCCGACGCGCTCGACCTCGACGTAGAAGGAGAGCACGTCGCCGATCTGCACCGGCTGCTTGAACACGAACTCCTTCACCGCCACGGTGGCGACGCGGCCGCGCGCGAGGCGCGCCGCGAGCGTGCCGCCGGCGATGTCGACCTGCGACATGATCCAGCCGCCGAAGATGTCGCCGTGCTGGTTCGCGTCCGCCGGCATCGGCACGACGCGCAGCGCAGGCGCTTTATCTTTTGGAAGCGCTTGCATTCAGGTAATGCAGGGGCCCGCCGCGGAAAGGGGCGAAGCCGGTACCAAAAATAAGGCCGGCGTCGATCAGGTCGGCGTCGGCGACGATGCCCTCCTGCAGCACCTGGTTGGCTTCGTGCAGATAGGGATCGATCAGCGATTCGATCAGCGACGGTGGGTAAGCATCCGGCTGTCCCTTTACCGCCTTGCCGTTCTCGTAACGGTAGATGCCCTGGCCGGTCTTCTTGCCCAGGTGGCCGAGCGCCACCTTGTTCTCGAGGATCTCGGGCACCTGCGGGGGCGGCGAGACGTGCGCCGCCAGCGATTTGCCGGCGGCGAGGCAGATATCGAGGCCGACGGTGTCGGCGAGCTCCGCCGGCCCCATCGGCATGCCGAAGTCCTGCATTGCCGCGTCGAGCGTCTCGGGCTTCATGCCCTCGTCGAGCATGCGGAGGGCGTTCTGCATGTAGGGGCCGAGCACGCGGTTGACGAGGAAGCCCGGAGAGTCCTTCACCGGCAGCGGCAGCTTGTCGATCTGGCGGACGAAGGCGGTCGCTTTTGTACTGAATTCAGGATTCGTTTGTTGTGATGAGACAACTTCTACGAGTTGCAGCTGAGGCACCGGGTTGAAGAAGTGGATGCCCACGAGCCGCGAAGGATCCTGGAGAGCCGTGGCGATGTCGGCGAGCTTGAGGCTCGAAGTATTGGTGGCGAGCACCGCGTCGGGCTTGGCCATCGCCTCGAGCTTGGCGAAGAGCTCGCGCTTCGCCGGCAGGCTCTCGAAGATCGCCTCGATGATCACGTCGGCGTTGCGCGCGCCGGCGCCCGAGGCGTCCGGGATCAGCCGGTCGAGCGCGTCGCGCTCGCGCCGCGCGTCGCGCAGGCGCCGCTTGAAGAGCTCGGCGGCGCGCTTCACCGCCGGCGCGACGCGCTCGGGCGAGGTGTCCTGCAGGGTCACGGTGAGGCCGCGCATGGCGCAGATGGCGGCGATGTCGCCGCCCATCACGCCCGCGCCGACCACGTGCACCCGCCGCGCCTGGAAATCCGATCCCTTGCCGAGCGATTTCAGCCGCTCCTGCAGGAAGAAGATGCGCATCAGGTTTCGCGCCGTCGGATGCGCGAACAGCGCCTCGATCGAGCAC
>JAQSVY010000089.1 GCA_029266935.1 Burkholderiales bacterium | reverse complement strand
AGCTGCCGCGAGATGCACCAGTCCTGGATGTTCTCCAGCCACTGGTTGTAGGTGGTGGTCCAGTGCTCGGGGAAGAACTTCACCTCGCCGCGCGCCACCGCCTCGAGGCCCGCCCGCGCCAGCTTCTCCATGGCCACGAACCACTGGTCGGTGAGCATCGGCTCGACGATGACGCCGGTGCGGCCCGAGCGGGGCACGCGCAGCTTGTACGCCTTTTCGGAGACCAGGCAGTTTTCCGCCCTCAGATCAGAGACGATTTTCGTCCTCGCGTCGAAGCGCTCGAGCCCGCGATAGTTCTGCGGCACGCTGTCGTTCAGGTGCGCATCGAGCCGCAGGATGCTGATCGGCTCCAGGCCGTGGCGCTTGCCGACCTGGTAGTCGTTGAAGTCGTGCCCGGGGGTGATCTTCACGCAGCCGGTGCCGAACTGCGGGTCGACGTACTCGTCGGCGATGATTGGAATAGGGCGGTTCGCCAATGGCAGCATGACCTTCTTGCCGACCAGCGCCTTGTATCGTGCATCCTCCGGATGCACGGCCACGGCGACGTCGCCGAGCATGGTCTCCGGGCGGGTGGTCGCGACGGTGAGGCCCTGTAGCAGGCCTACCGGGCCATCGGTAAAGGGATAAAGCAGCTCCCAGATCCTGCCGTCTTCCTCCTCGGTATCGACCTCGAGGTCCGAGACGGCGGTACCGAGCACCGGGTCCCAGTTGACCAGGCGCTTGCCGCGGTAGATCAAGCCCGCCTCATAAAGCCGGACGAAGACTTCCACCACGGCGCGCGACATCTTCGCGTCCATCGTGAAGTAGCCCGCCTTCTGTCCCTCGGTGTCGGCGTAGGTCCAGTTCGCAGACGCCCCGAGCCGGCGCATCTGGCGCGTGATGGTCGAGCCCGACTGCGCGATGCCGGCATGGTCGGTGCCGACCACCCAGTTGGTGTTGAAGCCGCGCATGCGGTGGTAGCGGATCAGCGCGTCCATTAGCGTCTGCTGGAAGGCGTGCCCCATGTGCAGCGTGCCGGTGACGTTGGGCGGCGGCAGCTGGATGCAGTAGGCGGGCTGCTGGTGGTCCCTGTGGCCGAACCAGCCGGCGGACTCCCAGCGCTGGTACCAGCGCTGCTCGACCGCGACGGAATCGAAGCTCTTGTCCAGCACTCGCGCTCAGTCTTGCTTTGGCAGGGCGAGCGCGTGCGCGACCGAGGCGGCGACCGCCTCGCGCACCATCTGCGTGACGCTTTTCTTCAGTTCCGCATGCGCGCCCTCGAGCGCCAGCCCGACGATGCGCTCGAGCTCCGGGGCGACGCGCGCCAGCACGGCGCGCTCGAGCTCGCGGGCGAGGGCCTCCAGCGTCGCGGCGTCGACCGCGCGTCGGGGCGCGCGCTCATCGTTGACGATCTCGGTGAGTACCGGCAGGTCGGCGGGCGGCTCGCGACCACGGCTGAGCAGCGCGTCGAAGCGCAGGACGAGCGGGTCTGTCTTCTCGTCACTCATGGAGGTCGTGGCTCGAAATGCGGTAGCCGCGCTCCTGGTAGTAGCGGTAGCGCGCCCTGGCGGCCTTGCGGTCTTCCTCGTCGGCCCCGACGACTTCCAGCAGCCGCTCGAAGCGCGCGAAGTGCGGCGGGCACCCTGGGCCGAGATTGAGCAGCACCTCGCACCCGCACGGCATTGCGTCGTCCGCCGCGATCAGCACCGGGGTCTCGGCGGCGATCCGGTCGTGCGCCATGCAATGCGGCACGAAGCCGATCGCCGGCCAGGTCCAGAGCATCCTGTCGATGCGGCTGGCGGTCTCGGGCTCGGGCGCGTACACGAGCAGGCGCTGCTTCTGCGCGATTGCCTTGCCCGCCAGCCGGCAGGCGACCTGCAGGCGGTCTGGGGCGTTGAAATAGAAGTCGATGCTCGTCACATCTTTGCAGAATGCTTCAAGGCAAAACGCACCAGGAGCGGCACCGGGCGGCCGGTCGATCCCTTCTCGCGGCCGCTGCGCCAGGCAGTGCCGGCGATGTCGAGGTGCGCCCAGCGCAGCTTCCTCGTGAAGCGGGCGAGGAAGCAGGCGGCGGTGATGCTGCCGCCGGGCCGGCCGCCGATGTTTGCCATGTCGGCGAAGTTCGAGCGCAGTTGCTCCTGGTAGTCTTCCCAGAGCGGCATCTGCCAGACGCGGTCCCAGGCCTCGTCGGCGGCCTCGTGGATGTCGCCGGCGAGGCGCTCGTCGTTGGCGAACAGGCCGGTGGCGACGTGGCCCAGGGCGATCACGCAGGCCCCGGTGAGGGTGGCGATGTCGATGACCGCCTCGGGCTCGAAGCGCGCCGCATAGGTGAGGGCATCGCAAAGGATGAGGCGGCCTTCGGCGTCGGTATTGAGGATCTCGACCGTCTGCCCCGAGAGCGTGGTGACCACGTCTCCGGGCTTGCTCGCCGCGCCGCCGGGCATGTTCTCGGTGGCCGGAATGACGCCCACCACGTTGACCGGCGCCTTCATTGCGGCGAGCGCCCGGATCGTGCCGAGCACCGAGGCCGCGCCCGACATGTCGAACTTCATCTCGTCCATCTCGCCCGCCGGCTTGAGGGAGATGCCGCCGGTGTCGAAGGTCACCCCCTTGCCGACCAGCGCCAAGGGCTTCTTCCCCTTCGCGCCGGGCGGCTGGTGCGAGGCGCGCGCCACCGAGAGCATCGCGCCCATGCCGAGCTTCTCCATGTCGCGCTTCTCGAGCACCTCGATGCCGAGCTTGAACTGCTTGGCGATCTTCTTCGCCTCGTCGGCGAGATAGGCCGGCGTACAGATGTTGGCCGGCAGGTTGCCGAGCGTGCGCGCGAGCGCCACGCCGTCGGCGGTCGCGATCGCCTCGGACAGGGCTTCCTGGATCTTCTGGTTCTTCGAAAGCGGGAAAACCACCTGCTCGAGGATCGGCGGATTGCCCTTCTTCTGTGTCTTGAGCTGGTCGAAGCGGTAGAAGGCTTCGCGCAGGCCGAGCACTGCGTGGCGCACGTTCCAGGCGACCGGGCGCGCGCCGACCTTGAGGTCGACGAGGTAGAGCGCGGCGTCCTTCGCGCCGAGCTCGCGCAGCGCCGCCGCGGCGCCGCGCACCGCGTCGCGGAACGGGCCTTCGGCGAATTCCTCGCGTTCCCCCAGGCCGACGAGCAGCACGCGCTCGGCGGCCGCTCCGGGCAGGCCGCGCAGGAGCAGCGTGCCGCCGGCCTTGACCGGCAAGTCGACGAGCGCGTTGCGCAGCGCGCCGCGCGAGGCGCGGTCGACCCGCGCCGCGGGTGGCGAGAGCTCCTTGTTGGCGTAAACCCCCAGGACGACGCAGCCGCTCTTCGCCGTCTCGGGCGAGAGGGCCTTTATGCTAAATTGCATTGCGAAAGTATCGCATGACACGGGTCGTATTTCCCACATGACTGTCTTTCCCACGTGATTTTCCAGCGGGCGCTGCTGAGGGAATTCGCCGGACTCGCCGGCGCGGTGTTCATGACGCTGTTCGCCATCGCGCTCACCACGCGCCTCATCCGCCTGCTCGGCCAGGCCGCCGGCGGCAAGATTCCCACCGACGCGGTGATCGCCTTCCTCGGCTTCTTCGCGCTCGGCGCGCTGCCGGTGCTGCTCTCGCTCACCATGTTCATCTCGGTGCTGCTCACGCTGACGCGCGGCTGGCGCGACTCGGAGATGGTGATCTGGTTCGGCTCGGGGCTGTCGCTCGCCGCCTGGCTCAGGCCGGTGATGCTGTTCGCGCTGCCCCAGATCCTCGTCATCGCCGCGCTTTCCCTCTTCATCTCGCCCTGGGCCGCGCAAATGGCGGCGCAGTACGCCACGCGCATCGACGCGCGCGACGACGTCTCGCGCGTGAGTCCCGGCGTGTTCGGCGAGACTTCCGGCAAGGACCGCGTGTTCTTCGTCGAGTCGGTGTCGGGCGAGACGCAGACGGTGCAGAATGTCTTCGTCAGCTCGGTGCAGCACGCGAAGAGCGGCGTCAGCATGAGCCGCACCGGGCGCGCCGAGACCGCCGACAACGGCGACCGCTTCATCGTGCTCGAGCAGGGGCGCCGCTACGAGGGCGCGCCGGGCGACGAGCAGTACCGCGTCACCGAGTTCGAGCGCTATGCCGCGCGCATCGAGACCAGGGAGAACCGCGAGCCGACGTTGACGCACAAGAACCTGCCGACCCCGGCGCTGCTCGCCAATCCGACCCCGGTCAACATGGGCGAGCTCCTGTGGCGCATCGGCGTGCCGCTCTCGGCGCTGGTGCTGGTGCTGCTCGCCATCCCGATGAGCTTCGTCAACCCGCGCGCCGGCCGCTCGGCGAACCTGCTCTTCGCGCTGTTCACCTTCATCGTGTACTCGAACCTGCTCAGCGTCAGCCAGGCGCGTGTCGCGCAGGGGCGGCTGGACTTCGGCGTCGGCTGGTGGATGGTGCACGCGGCGATGGTGCTGCTGCTGGTGGTCATGTTCGCGCAGCGGATGCAGCTCATCCGCCTGCGCCTCGGAAGGTAAAGCTGAAGATCCCCACGCTTGAGCGGTATCTCGCGAGCCAGATCTACGGCGCGGTCGCCTTCGTGCTGCTCGGCTTCCTGGCGCTGTTCGCCTTCTTCGACCTGATCGGCGAGCTCGGCGACCTGGGGCGCGGCGAGTACCAGCTGCGCCAGGTGTTCACCTTCGTCGTGCTGTCGGCGCCGACCAACGCCTACGAGCTCTTCCCGGTAGTGGTGCTGATCGGCACGCTCTATGTGCTTGCGCACCTCGCCAGCAACTCCGAGTACACCGTCATGCGCGGCTCCGGCCTCTCGCCCGGGCGCGCCGCCGTCGCTCTCGGCAAGATCGGCGCCGCCTTCGTCGTCATCACCTTCCTCATCGGCGAGTGGGTGGCGCCGGCGGCCGAGGAGGCGGCGCAGAAGGTGAAGCTGCGCGCCATGAGCTCGATGATCGGCCAGGACCTGCAGTCGGGCCTGTGGTTCAAGGACGAAGGCTCGTTCATCAACGTGCGCGAGGCGCGCCAGGCCAACCTGCTGCAGGACGTGCGCATCTACGACTTCGATGCGAACTACCGGCTGCGGCGGATGACCGCGTCGAAGCTGGCGGAGTACCGCGACAAGGGCGTGTGGCGGCTGGTGGAGGTGACGCGCACCACCTTCGAGGCCGCAGGCCCGCGCACCGAGCGCTTCGCCGAGACCGAATGGCGCTCGGCGGTGAATCCGGATCTCCTCGATGCGCTGATCGTGCGCCCGGAGCGCATGTCGGCCTGGGCGCTGCACAAGTACACCGAGCATCTCGCCGGCAATCGCCAGAAGACCGAGCGCTACGAGATCGCGCTGTGGAAGAAGCTCCTCTACCCGCTGGCGACGATCGTGATGATGGCGCTCGCGCTGCCCTTCGCTTACATGCAGGCGCGCGCCGGCATGGTCGGCGTGAAGGTCTTCCTCGGCATCATGCTCGGCATCTTTTTCCACCTGCTGAACAGCCTCTTCTCGCACATCGGCCTGCTGCAGGACTGGCCGCCGCTCGCCGCCGCCGTGCTGCCGAGTGCGGCCTTCCTCGCCGCCGCCGTGCTCATGATGTGGTGGGTCGAGCGCCGCTAGGTCAGGACCAGGCGGGTGCCGGCGAGCCGGTCGTGCAGGAACTGCCGGTCGCGGTCAAAGCAGGCCCAGGCGATCGAGGCCGGGAAAAGCGCCAGCGCGAGGACGAACCGCAGGATGGCCTTGCGCGGCGTGACGCCGACGAGGCGGATGCGCCAGGCCTTCATGGCGAGGGTCTGCCCGCCGCGCAGCCAGCACCACAGGAAGTAGGCGGCGAACACCACGACGATGAAAAGCTGCAGCAGATGGCGCATCCAGCCTGCGGTGGCGTCGCGCCCGCCGCTCGCGAAGAAGAAGAGCCACGCGGCGAAGAAGCCCACCGCGGCGAGGAGCAGCGCCTCGTACAGCATCGCCGCGAAGCGTCTGGGCAGGCCCGGCGTCACGCCCGCTAGCGGGCTTTCTGCGCCTGGTACTCCGCCCACTGCTGGCGCAGGCGGCGGCGCTTCTCGGCCGAGGCCTTGGCCATGCGCCGGTAGTTCTCACGCGCGCGGGCGCGCTGCTCGGGGCTGAGGTTGGCCCAGCGCTGCATGCGCTTTTGCACCCGCTCCTGCTCGACCTGCGCCATCTTCGGATAGCGGTTGGCGATGCCGACCCAATTGCGCCGGCGCTCGATGGGCAGGTTCTCCCAGTCCGACTTGAGCGGCGCGAGGACTTCCTGCTGCGTCGCGGTGAGCTCCGCCCACGTGTAGCGCCTGGGCTGGCGCTTCTGGGCACCGGCGGCGCCCGCCATGGCCCATAGCCCGAGGCCGAGCAGCGCGCGGCAGGCGGCGCGGCGGTTCATTGCTCCCCGCCGCCGCGCTTCTTCAGCCAGTCCTGGAAGCCGCGATCGAGGTAGGCGTCGAGCGGCAGTTCGTCGGTGAGCAGCAGCGCGTCGATCTCCTCGATCTCGGCGAGCGTCTGCTTCTGCTGCCAGGCGTAGATGCCGATCAACCCGGCCAGGAGCAGCGCGAGCGGCAGCAGTACGCGCAGCGACATCCCGCTCCAGCCGCCGAGGCTGCCGAGGAGGTTGTCGGCCCACTGCAGCGCTGGGGCCGGCGCCGCGCGCTGGCGGGCGAGGGCCTGCTCGCGCGCCGCGCGCAGCCGCTCGGCCGCGTTCGGCGCCAGCGGGATCGCCTCGTCGAGGAGATGCTGGACCCGGCTGCCGAATTGATCTTCGTTCATAGCTTTATGCCCCTCGCCTTGAGGGCGGTCGCCAAAGCGTGCGCGGCCCGGGAGCAATGCGTTTTCACGCTGCCCTCCGAGCACCGCATCTCTCTGGCAGTTTCGGCGACGTTCAGTTCATCCAGGTAACGCATGACGAAGGCCTCGCGTTGACGCTGCGGCAGGCGATCGAGCTCTTGCCCAATGATATCAAGCACTTGAGATCTCTCAAGTTCCTCCCCGGGCTGCTCGCCGGGGTGCGGGATGCTCTCCAGGGGGTCGGTGTCGCTCTCCGCATCGCGTCCGGGCGAAAGCGACGAGAGCAGCGTCGTCCACAGCGAGCGCACCCGTGTGCGGCGGAAGTAATCGCGGATGGCGTTCTGAACGATGCGGTGAAAGAGCAGCGGCAGCTCGGCCGCCGGGCGCTGGCCGTACTTCTCGGCGAGCCGCAGCATCGCATCCTGCACGATGTCGAGCGCGGCTTCCTGGTCGCGTACCGCGAACACCGCCTGCTTGAAAGCGCGACGCTCGACGCCCATCAGGAATGCCTCAAGCTCGCTGCGGGATGCCAGGTGAGCCTCTCCGCCGGTGCAAGTTGTTGGGCGGCGATGTTACCATCCTGTTTTCAGGGCTTTTTTCATGGACCGAGTCAAGACCCGCGAGCTGACTGGCGCCGAGATCATTGTGCGCTGCCTCCAGGAGGAAGGCGTCGACGTCGTGTTCGGCTATCCCGGCGGCGCGGTGCTCTTCATCTACGACGAGCTGTTCAAGCAGGAGAAGGTGAAGCACGTCCTGGTGCGCCACGAGCAGGGCGCGGTGCACGCGGCCGACGGCTACTCGCGCTCCTCGCGGAAGGTCGGCGTGGCCCTGGTTACCTCGGGCCCGGGCGTCACCAACGCGGTGACCGGCATCGCGACGGCCTACATGGACTCGATCCCGCTGGTGGTCATTACGGGGCAGGTACCGACGCACGCCATCGGTCTGGATGCCTTCCAGGAGTGCGATACGGTCGGCATTACCCGCCCGATCGTGAAGCACAACATGCTGGTGAAGGACGTGCGCGAGCTCGCGACCGCGATGAAGAAAGCCTTCCACATCGCCGCCACCGGCCGGCCCGGTCCCGTGGTCGTGGACATCCCGAAGGACGTGACCGCGCAAACCTGCGAGTTCCACTATCCCGAGAGCGTGCAGATGCGCTCCTACAACCCGGTGCGCAAGGGCCACGCGGGGCAGATCAAGAAGGCGGTACAGCTGCTGGTCGAGGCCGAGCGCCCGATGGTGTACACCGGCGGCGGCGTCGTGCTTTCCGATTCGTCGTCCCAATTAAGAGAATTGGTAAGGCGTTTGGGCTTTCCCTGCACCAACACGCTGATGGGCCTGGGCGCCTATCCGGCCACCGATCGCCAGTTCCTCGGCATGCTGGGCATGCACGGCACGTACGAGGCGAACATGGCGATGCAGCATTGCGACGTGCTGCTCGCGATCGGCGCGCGCTTCGACGACCGCGTCATCGGCAACCCGGGGCACTTCGCGCAGAACCCGCGCAAGATCATCCACATCGACATCGATCCCTCGTCGATCTCCAAGCGCGTGAAGGTCGACGTGCCGATCGTCGGCAACATCCCCGACGTGCTGAATGATCTCCTGGTTCTTCTGAAAAATGTGAAGACAAAGGATCTGAAGCCCTGGTGGGCGCAGATCGGCGTATGGCGCGCGAAGGACTGCCTGCGCTACGACCGCAAGTCGGCGATCATCAAGCCGCAATACGTGCTGGAGAAGCTCTACGAAGTGACGAAGGGCGAAGCTTTCGTCACCTCCGACGTCGGACAGCACCAGATGTGGGCGGCGCAGTTCTACAAGTTCGACGAGCCGCGGCGCTGCGGCGAGTCCTCGATCCAGATGTGCCTGCAGGAGCTCTCCACCTGCAAGCAGTACCGCCTGCCGATCAAGATCATCAACCTCAACAACAAGTACATGGGTATGGTGCGCCAGTGGCAGCAGTTCTTCCACGGCAACCGCTACTCCGAGTCCTACATGGACGCGCTGCCCGACTTCGTGAAGCTCGCCGAGGGCTACGGCCACCGCGGCGTCCTGATCGATAAGCCGGCCGACGTGGAAGGCGCGCTGCGCGAGGCTTTTGCGGCGAAGAACGAGCTGGTGTTCCTCGACTTCATCACCGACCAGAAGGAGAACGTCTACCCGATGATTCCCGGCGGCAAGGGGATCACCGAGATGATTCTCTACGAGGAACTGTGAGCCGGCACATCATTTCGGTGCTGGTCGAGAACGAAGCGGGCGCACTGTCGAGGATCTCCGGGCTTTTCTCGGCGCGCGGCTACAACATCGAGACCTTGACGGTGGCGCCCACCGAGGACGCCTCGATGTCGCGCATGACCATCGTCACCACCGGATCCGAGGACGTGATCGAGCAGATCACCAAGCAGCTGAACAAGCTCATCGAGGTGGTCAAGGTCATCGACCTCTCGGAGGCCGAGCACATCGAGCGCGAGCTGATGCTGATCAAGGTGCGCGCCGGCCTGAAGGAGCGCGAGGACATGAAGCGCATGGCCGACATCTTCCGC
>JAQSVY010000363.1 GCA_029266935.1 Burkholderiales bacterium | reverse complement strand
GGTGCTCGGCGGCACCGTCAACAAGGAAGTGGTCGAGCTCATCAACCAGGCCGGCGGCAAGGCGGTCGGCCTCACCGGGCAGGACGGCGCCTTCATCCGCGCGCGCAAGCTGCAGCTCTCGGCGAAGCAGAACGGCGGCGGCGTCGACCTCGGTCAGGTCGGCGAGGTGGAGTCGATCGACCCCTCGGTGATCAACGCGCTCGAGGCCGGCGGCTTCATCCCGGTGGTGGCGCCGATCGGCACCGGCGTCGACGGCACCACGTACAACATCAACGCCGACCTCGTGGCGGGAAAGCTGGCGGAGGTGCTCGCCGCCGAAAAGCTGGTGGTCCTCACCAACACCCCGGGCGTGCTCGACAAGGACGGCAAGCTCCTCACCGGCCTGACGCCGCGCAAGATCGACCAGCTGGTCGAGAAAGGCGTCATCTCGGGTGGCATGCTGCCCAAGATCGGCTCGGCGCTCGACGCGGCGCGCAACGGCGTCAAGAGCGTGCACATCATCGACGGCCGGGTGCCGCACGCGCTGCTGCTCGAGGTGCTGACCGACCAGGGCGTCGGCACCCTCATCCGCAGCAAGTAGCCCTTGAGAATCGCCGCGATCCCGCCGTCGCGGCGGGTGTGGATCTTCGATCTCGACAACACGCTGCACGACGCGCGGGCGCGCATCTTCCCGTCGATGCACGAGCAGATCAACGCCTACCTGCGGCGCCACTTCGCGGTCGACGAGGAAGGCGCGAACGCGATGCGGCAGGATTTCTGGCGGCGCTACGGCACGACGCTGCGCGGGCTGATGCGGCACCACGGCACGGATCCGCGCCACTTCCTCGCCGAGACGCACGTCTTCCCCGAGCTAGCCGACATGGTGGTGCACGAGAATGCCCTCAAGCACGCGCTGGCCCGCCTGCCGGGGCGCAAGCTCGTCTTTTCCAATGCGCCCCGAGCCTACGTCGAGGGCGTGCTGCGTGCGCTCAGGCTGAGACGCTTCTTCGACGCGGTTTACACCATCGAGGACACCGGCTATCGCGGCAAGCCCTCGCTGCACGGATTCCACGTGCTGCTGCGCAACCACGACCTCGATCCGTACCGCTGCGTCTTCATCGACGACATGCTGGAGAACCTGCGCACGGCGCACCGTCTCGGCATGTAGACTTACTTCCCATGCCGCGCCCCAAAGGGGAACGCAAGCTCGAGATCCTGAAAGCCCTCGCGCAGATGCTCGAGGCGCCGAAATGGGAGCGCATCACCACCGCCGCCCTGGCGGGGAAGCTGGATGTCTCAGAGGCGGCGCTCTACCGCCACTTTGCCTCCAAGGCGCAGATGTACGAAGGTCTGATCGAGTTCATCGAGAGCTCGGTCTTCACCCTCGCCAATCGCATCACCGAGGACGAGGCCGACGGCCGGCGCCAGGCCGAGCAACTGGTCGAGATGCTGCTCGCCTTCTCGGAGAAGAACCCTGGCATGGTGCGCGTCATGACCGGAGACGCGCTGGTCGGCGAGCACGAGCGCCTGCAGGCGAGGATGAACCAGTTCTTCGACCGCTTCGAGGCGACCCTCAAGCAGTCGCTGCGCACGGCTTCGGACGGCGATGCCGCCGCCCGCGCCGCGGCGCTGCTTCGCTACTCGATCGGCTGCCTGCACCAGTACGCGAAGAGCGGCTTCTCGAGGAGACCAGCCGAAAGCTTCTCGGTACAGCGCCAGTACCTGCTCGGTTAAGCAGACGGGCAGGCGACGGAAATCATTAAATGATCGGTCTGTCTAGCCGCGTCTGCAGACTGAGCAGCCGGGATCTTTCGTGACCTTCATCGACCGCCATTCCGCGCTCTTCGCGTCGAATACCTGGAGCTTGCCGCTCAGCGACTCGCCGATGCCGGCGAGGAGCTTGAGTGCCTCCATCGCCTGCATCGCGCCGACCATGCCGGTGAGCGGGGCGAACACGCCCATCTGCGAGCACTGCACTTCCTCTACTTCGCCCTCCTCCGGGAACAGGCAGGCGTAGCAGGGCGAGTCCGGCCGCCTCAGGTCGAAGACGGCGAGCTGCGCGTCGAAGCGGATGGCGGCGCCGGAGACGAGCGGCTTGCGCGCCTGCACGCAGGCGCGGTTGATCGCCTTGCGCGTCGCGAAGTTGTCCGAGCAGTCGAGCACCACGTCGGCCTCCGCGGCCAGCGCTGAAAAATCCTCCACGCGCTCCTGCAGCGCCACCACTTCGACGTCGGCGTTGATCGCGTTCAGCGCGCCGCGGGCGGTGTCGACCTTGGGGTTGCCGACCGAATCGGTGCGGTAGAGGATCTGGCGCTGCAGGTTGGTGAGGTCGATCTTGTCGGGATCGGCGAGGGTCAGGCGCCCGATGCCCGCGGCGGCGAGGTAGAGCGCCGCCGGGCAGCCGAGCCCGCCGGCACCGACGATCAGCGCGCTTGCCGCGCGCAGCCGCTCCTGCCCCTCGATCCCGATCTCGGGGAGCAGGATGTGCCGCGAGTAGCGGAGGAGCTGCTGGTCGTTCAGTTAGGGAGCGGTGAGGCTGCTTCGCAAACCTAGTTAGTCTTGGTCTGCGCTACCGCAGGCGACTGCGTCTTCACCGGCTCGCCCTTGAGGAAAGCGAGCGCCTGCGAGAGCTGGAAGTCGTCCTTCGAGCCGAGCTCGACCGGCTTCTGGTCGAGCGGCGGCGTCGCAGCAGGCTTCGCGCGCTGCACCGCGGATTCCTTCTTCTCTTCCGCGGCGGCCCTGCCGTTCTCGAGGTGGCGCTGCAGGTCCGCCTCGCGCACGCGCGTGGCGGTGTCGGTCGGATCCTCGACGATGATGTCCGGGGTGATGCCGAGCGCCTGGATCGAGCGGCCGCCGGGCGTGTAGTAGCGCGCCGTGGTGAGCTTGATCGCGGTGTTGTTCCCGAGCGGCATGATGGTCTGCACCGAGCCCTTGCCGAAGGTCTGCGTGCCCATCACCTTGGCGCGCTTGTGGTCCTGCA
>JAQSVY010000362.1 GCA_029266935.1 Burkholderiales bacterium | reverse complement strand
TCAGTTCCGAAAGCACGGCGGGGCTCTCGGCGTCGCGGCCCTTGGAGTGGAACGCATGCGCGTACGGGCCGGTGTGGATCTCGCACACCGCCGCGCCGATTCGCTTCGCCGCCTCGACCTGCCGCAGCTCCGCGTCGATGAACACGGACACCACGATTCCGGCGGCCGACAGCCGTTCAACGCTCTTGCGGAGTGACTTTTCCTGGGCAACGACATCGAGACCGCCCTCGGTGGTGACCTCGTGCCGGCCTTCGGGCACCAGCATCGCCATCTCGGGCTTGAGGCGGCAGGCGATGCCGACCATCTCCTCGGTCGCTGCCATCTCGAGATTGAGCTTGATGTGCGTGAGCTCGCGCAGCCGCCGCACGTCCTCGTCCTGGATGTGGCGCCGGTCCTCGCGCAGGTGCACGGTGATGCCGTCGGCGCCGCCGAGGTGCGCCTCGACCGCCGCCCATACCGGGTCGGGCTCGTAGGTGCGCCGTGCCTGGCGCACGGTGGCGACGTGGTCGACGTTGACGCCGAGCTCGATCATAGATGCGCGATCATAGGTCGTTCAGCTCCATGAGGACGCTGCGCGTGTGCAGCACCTGCCCGTGCAGACGCTGCCCGATCAGCATGCGCATCAGCCCGCGAGCCTCCTCTCGGGTCTCGGAGCGAGTGTAATCGTCGGCGGCGAGGTCGAGCAGTGTTTGCCCAAGCACCACCAGATCCGGGGACCGCGGTGTTGCGGGAACCGGCCCCTTGTCTGGATGGTAGGCGTAGCGCCGCGCCGGGTCGATCGGCTCGCCGCTCGCGGCATCGCGCTCGAGGACCGGAGCATAGCCCAGCTCGGCCAGCAGCCGCTTTTCGAAGCGCCTGAGTGTCTCGGCAAACGATTTCTCAGCCGCAAGGGACGCGAGGGCAACCTCATAGACATCGAAAAGCGCTTCGTGCGGGTCCTCGCGCGGCAGCAGGCGAAGCAGCAGCTCGTTCAGGTAGAAGCCGCACATCAGGCCGCGGCCGGAAAGCGGCCGCAGGGCGCCCGACCACTCCGCGCCGCGCAGGTTGGCGAGCTCCGCCGAGCCGCTCCAGGAGAGCTGCAGCGGGTGGAACGAGAGCAGCACGCCGCGCATTGCCGAGCGCGGGCGGCGCGCGCCGCGCGCGAGCAGCGAGACGCGTCCGAAGCGGCGCGCGAAAGCCTCGACGATGAGGCTGGTCTCCATGTAGGGATAGGTGTGCAGTACGTAGCCAGGCTCATGGTCGACGCGGCGCTTCATTCGTAGCCCAGCTCGCGCAGCACGCGCCGGTCGTCGGTCCAGGAGCGGCGCACCTTTACCCAGGTGCCGAGGTAGACCTTGCCGCCGAAGAGCCGCGATGCGGCGCAGCCTCCCCTCCTGCTTGAAGCTGTCGATCACCACCTCGCAGCGGTAGGGCAGCTCCTGGCCCATGGCCTCGAACAGCTTCTCGCGCAGCAGCTCCGCGGCGAAGAAGCGTTCGTCGCGGTCGGTGAGCTGCTCCTCCGGATAGGCCGGCGGCCCCTCGGGCAGCGCTTCGCGCACCACGCGCAGCAGCTCTTCGATGTTCCTGCCGGTCTTCGCGCTCACCGGCACGATCGCCTCGAACTCGCGCAGGCCGGCGAGGCGGTCCAGGTAGGGGACCAGCGCAAGCTTTTTCACGGCGTCGATCTTGTTGACGACCGCGATCACGCGCTGCGATCCCGGAATGCGCTCGAGAGCGGCTCGGTCCTCGGGCCCGAAGCGCAGCGCCTCGACGACGAAGAGCACCACGTCGACGTCGCGCGCCGCTTCCGTGACGCGGCGGTTGAGCGCCCGGTGCAGCACGGTCTTCAGCTGCGGCGGCATGCCCGGCGCGTCGACGAAGACGTACTGGCAGCCCGGCCGGGTCAGGATGCCGGTGACGAGGTGGCGCGTGGTCTGCGGCTTGGCCGAGACGATCGACAGCTTCTCGCCCACCAGGCGGTTCAGCAGGCTCGACTTGCCGGTGTTGGGCCGGCCGACGAGGCCGATCGTGCCGCACCGGTTCATCGGGGCAGCTTCTCCAGGACGTTCTTCGCCGCCTGCTGCTCGGCCCGCTGCAGCGAGGTGCCGGCGCCGACGGCGGCAAGGCCCAGCTCTGGAAGCGCGCACTCCACTTCGAACGAGCGCTGGTGCGGCGCGCCGTGGGTCGCGACGACGCGGTACTCGGGCAGCTTCCTGCCGCGGGCGTGCATCAGCTCCTGCAGACGGGTCTTCGCGTCTTTCTCGACGTCGCTCGGGTCAAGGCTCGCGAGCAGCGGGCCGAAAGTGTGCAGCATCGCCTCGCGCGCCGCGGCGTAGCCCGCGTCGAGGAACACGGCGCCGAAGAGCGCCTCGACTGCATCGGCGAGCACAGAAGGGGTCAAGGGGTGTTTCTGGCCGATCTTCAGGTGCTGCTGGAGATGGAGCTGCCCGGCGACCTCGGCCAGTGCTTCTTCGCGGACCAGCCGCGCGCGCATGCGGGTGAGCCGGCCTTCGGCGAGGCGCGGAAAACGGGCATAGAGCTCCTCGGCCACCGCGCAGCCGAGCACGCCGTCGCCGAGAAATTCCAGGCGCTCGTTGTCGCCGGCGCCGGCGCTGCGGTGCGTGAGCGCCTGCTCGAGCAGCGCCGCGTTGTTGAACCGGTGTCCTAGCTGCTTTTCAAGTGCCTCGCGCCGGCTCACTGCCCCTGCGTGTCGGCGGCGTAATCGATGTACAGGCCGACCTTGTCGGTGAGCGGGACTTCCTTGCGGTAGGAGAAGGAGATCACCATGCGGTTACCCTCCTTCGCGACCTCGAGGTCGGTCGCGCGGATGGAAGTGACGTTCTCGACCGTGGTGCGCATATCGAAGGCGCGGCGCACCTCGGCCGGCGTGCTCACCTGTGGATCTCGTGCGATGGCTTCGATGACGCTCTTCGCGGAGTTGAACTCCAGGTACGAGGGAATCACCTTCATCGCGAACATCGCCACCACGACCAGGATGAACACCCCGACGATGAGGCCCCGAGCTCGTTCAGGTTGAGCCAGATGAAGAACGCCTTGCCGACGATGTTCTCGTCGGGGACGAAGCCCCACACCCGGCTGTCGCTCGAGTTGTCGCGGTTGTCGCCCATCACGAAGTAATGGCCCGGCGGAACCGTGCACGCGAGGCCGCCGCTATTGTAGTTGCAATTGCCGGAGAACGGGAACGCGCGCCCGGGCATCAGCGTCGCCGGCGCGTCCTCCTCGAGCAGGATCTGGTGCTCGACGCCGCCCAGCGTCTCGACGTAGCGGCGCGAGAACTGCATGCGCTCGCGCGAGAGGTAGTCGTCGACCTGGCGCACCGGCACCGGCTGCCTGTTGATCGACACGCGCTTGTCGCGGTACTCGACGAGGTCGCCCGGCAGGCCCACCACGCGCTTGATGTAGTCGAGAGAAGGGTCCTCGGGGAAGCGAAACACCATCACGTCGCCGCGCCCCGGGGTGCCGAGCTCGACCACTTTCTTGTTGGCCACCGGCAGCCGGATGCCGTACGTGAACTTGTTCACGAGGATGAAATCGCCGACCAGCAGCGTCGGCACCATCGAGCTGGACGGGATCTTGAACGGCTCGACCAGGAACGAGCGCAGCGCGAACACGACCAGGATCACCGGGAAGAAGCTGATCGAGTACTCCACCCACCACGGCTGCTTGGCTGCCTGTCTTCTTGCGCGCAGGAAATACTTGTCGAGAAGCCAGACTGCGCCGGTGACCACCAGCAGCAGCAGCAGGAACGCCGCGAAGCTCAATGGCCGCTCCGCTGCAGCACCGCGAGGAAAGCCTCCTGCGGGATCTCCACCGAGCCGACCTGCTTCATGCGCTTCTTGCCTTCCTTCTGCTTCTCGAGGAGCTTGCGCTTGCGCGTCACGTCGCCGCCGTAGCACTTGGCGAGCACGTTCTTGCGCAGCGCCTTGACGTTCTCGCGCGCCACGATGTGCGCGCCGATGGCGGCCTGGATGGCGACGTCGAACATCTGCCTTGGAATCAAGCCTCGCAATTTGCCGACGAGTTCCCGTCCCCGCTGCTGCGTGCTGGCGCGGTGCACCATGGTCGAGAGCGCGTCGACACGCTCACCGTTCACCAGGATGTCCAGGCGCACCACGTCGGCGGCGCGGTATTCCTTGAACTCATAGTCGAGCGAGCCGTAGCCGCGCGTCGCGGACTTCAGGCGGTCGAAGAAGTCGAGCACGACTTCGCTGAGCGGCAGGTCGTAGGACAGCACCACGTGCCGCGGCGAGTAATGCAGGTTGGTCTGGCTGCCGCGCTTCTCCTCGCACAGAATGATGACCGGCCCGACGTAGTCCTGCGGCACGAAGATCTTGGTGGCGATCACGGGCTCGCGGATCTCCTCGATGGTCTCGAACGGCGGCAGGCGCGAGGGGTTGGAGACCTGCTGCACCGTGCCGTCGCGCAGCTTCACCTCGTAGATCACCGAGGGCGCCGTGGTGATGAGGTGCATGCCGTACTCGCGCTCGAGGCGCTCCTGCACGATGTCCATGTGCAGCAGGCCGAGAAAGCCGCAGCGGAAGCCGAAGCCGAGCGCCTGCGAGGTCTCGGGCTCATAGTGGAAGGAGGCGTCGTTCAGGTGCAGCTTCTCCAGCGCCTCGCGCAGCGCCTCGTACTCGTTCGCCTCCACCGGGTAGAGGCCGGCGAACACCTGCGGCTTCACCTCCTTGAATCCCGGTAGCGCCTGCGCCGCCGGCTTGTCCGCCAGCGTGATCGTGTCGCCGACCTTCGCCGCGCGCAGCTCCTTGATGCCCGCCGTCACGTAGCC
>JAQSVY010000088.1 GCA_029266935.1 Burkholderiales bacterium | reverse complement strand
GTACTACGGCAAGCCGGTCAGCTTCGTGCTGCACAAGAACAGCGAGCTCGGCCTGGAGAAGCAGTACTTCGAGTACATGGCGCAGGGCAAGGCGGTCGATTACGCGATCGTGTCGCCGGCGCACATGTCGACCTTCTCGAAGGCGGCGCCGTTTATCGACGCGCCGTTCCTGTTCCGCGACCTCGCCCACTGGAACAAGGTACTCGACCAGGATGTCCTCAAGCCCGTGGCCGACGAGATCGCGGAGAAAGCCGACGTGATGCTGATCGGCTACGCCGGCGGCGGCACGCGCAACATCTTCGTCAACAAGCCGGTACGCAACATGCAGGAGCTGAAGGCGCTCAAGGTGCGCGTGCAGGGCGCGCCGATCTGGAGCCGCACCTTCCAGGCTGCCGGCATGGCCCCCACCGTGATCGCCTACAACGAGGTGTACAACGCCATCCAGAACGGCGTCATCGCCGCCGGAGAGAACGAGGCCGCCGGGGTCGAGCAGATGAAGTTCTACGAGGTGGCGCCGCACCTGTCCATGACGCAGCACGCGATCACCATCCGGCCGCTGTGCTTCTCGGGGAAGACCTTCAAGAGGCTCGACAAGGACCTGCAGGCGGCGGTGCTCAGGGCCGGCAAGGAAGCGGGCGCGTACGGCCGCCAGATCGAGTCGAGCGAGGACGAGGCGAAGCTCGTCAAGATGGAGAAGGAGGGCAAGCTCAAGCGCGTGCCCTTCGCCGGCCGCGACCAGATGAAGAAGCTGGTCGACCCGGTGATGCAGGCGTATGCCAAGGAGATCGGCGCCGAGAAGATCCTGGCGAAGATCAACGCCATCAAGTAATTTTCGATTGGGAAGAAACGGCGGCAGCGATCCGGGCCGCCGTTTTTTTATGCTAAGGAAGATCACCTCCTGGTACGGCACGGCGCTGTCGTGGCTGCTCGCGGCCTCGGTGGCGATCCTCATCGTGCCGGTGTCGTTGCAGATCTTCTCGCGCTACACCGCCTTCATCCCGAGCTATATCTGGACCGAGGAGATGGCGCGCTTCTTCTTCATCTGGTCGATCATGATCGGGGCCATGGTCGGCATCCGCGAGGGGACGCACTTCGTCGTCGACCTGTGGCCGCCGATGAGCGCGCGGGCGCAGGCCCTGCTGCGCCTGGTGTCGAACGTGTTCGTGCTGGTGTTCGCGCTGGTGTTCCTCTGGTGGGGCATCGACTTCACGCGCTTCGCGTTCAACCGCATCTCGGAGCTCGCCGAGCTGCCGCTGTGGATGATCCACCTCCCCTGGCCGCTCGCCGGAGCGACCTGGCTGCTGTTTCAGGGCGAGCGGATGTGGGACGACTTGCGGTTGCTTCTCAGACCATGAGCGGCGCGACCATCCTCGATCCGGGCACCGCGAGCATCATCATGTTCGGCGTGTTTTTCCTGCTGCTCGCGCTGCGCGTGCCGGTGGCCTTTGCGCTCGGACTCGCCTGCCTGCCGATCTTCCTCATTGAGGACCGGCTGACGCCGCAGAACCTGGTGCAGGAAACCTTCAACGCCTACAACTCCTTCATTCTGCTGGCGGTGCCGTTCTTCCTGCTTACCGCCAACCTGATGAACGTGGGCGGCATCACGACGCGCCTGGTGCGCCTGTCGCGCGACCTGGTCGGGCATTTCCCGGGCGGCCTCGCGCAGGTGAACGTGGTGCTGTCGCTCTTCTTCGCCGGCATCTCGGGCTCCTCGACCGCGGACGCGGCGAGCCAGTCGAAGATCTTCATCGAGGCGCAGCGCAAGGAGGGCTACCACGACAGCTTTTCGGTCGCCATCACGGCGGTCTCGGCGGTGCTCGCGGTCATCGTCCCGCCTTCGATCCTGATGATCGTCTGGGGCGGGCTGCTCACGGTGTCGATCGGCGGCCTCTTCCTCGCCGGTATCGTCCCGGGAGTGCTGATCGCGCTGGTGCAGATGGGAACGGTGCACGTCTACGCCAAGCTGCGCAACTACCCGACCTATCCGCGCGCGACGCTCGTCGAGACGTTCAAGGCGATTGGCGTCGCAGTGCCGGCGCTGATGACGCCGGTGATCATCATCGGCGGCAAGATTTTCGGCTGGTTCACCGCCACCGAATCCGCCTGCATCGCCGTGCTCTACGCCGCCGCGCTCACCATGCTTGTGTACCGCGAGATGGACTGGAAAGGCCTGCACGGCGCTCTGCTGGAAACGGGGCGGCTCACCGGCGTGGCGCTCTTCTGCGTCGGCACGGCCTCGGCCTTCGGCTGGCTGCTCGCCTACTACCAGATTCCCAAGGTGCTGCTCGCGGGCGTGGCGACCTGGGGCATGGGACCGATCGCCACGGGCTTCTTCATCGCGGGCGTATTCCTGGCGGTAGGCTGCTTCCTCGACGCGATCCCTGCCATCGTCATCGTCGGCACCGTGCTCGAGCCGCTCGCGAAGAGCGTCGGGATGGACCCGATCCACTTCGCCATGGTCGGCATCGTCTCGCTCGCCTTCGGGCTGGTGACCCCGCCCTACGGGCTGTGCCTCATGATCTCCGCGCACGTCGCGGGCATCCGCATCGTCGACGCGCTGAAGGACGTGTTCATCATGCTCATGCCGATGTTCGCCGTGCTCGCGCTGGTCATCCTCTGGCCGGACCTGGTCCTGTTCCTGCCGAAGCTCTTCCCGCCGGGAGCGCTCTGATGGAGCTCTCGCTCAACAGCGCCACGGTCCGCAAGCAATGGAACCTCGCGCAGATCGTGGAGGGCTGCGCGCGCCACGGCATCCGCGGCATCTCGCCTTGGCGGGATCAAGTAGCCTATCTTGGTCTATCGAAGAGTGCTTCGTTGATCAAGAAGCATGGGTTGACCGTCACCGGGCTGTGCCGCGGCGGGTTCTTCACCGCCAAGGACTGGCGCGACGACAACCGGCGCGCGATCGAGGAAGCGCATGCGCTCGGCGCGCAGTGCCTGGTGCTGGTGGTCGGGGGGCTGCTTCCCGGGTCAAAAGACTTGATTCTGTCGAGAAAGAGGATCGAGGATGGCATCGCGGCGATCCTTCCGGAAGCGCGCGCCGCGGGCGTGCCGCTGGCGATCGAGCCGCTGCACCCGATGCAGGCGGCCGAGCGAGCGTGCGTCAACACCCTGGAGCAGGCCCTGGACCTGTGCGATGCGCTCGGCGAGGGCGTCGGCGTCGCAGTCGACGTCTACCACGTGTGGTGGGACCCTAAGCTGGAAGCGCAAATAAGGAGGGCCGGGGAGCGCATCCTCGCTTATCACATCTGCGACTGGCTGGTGCCGACGCGCGACCTGCTCAACGACCGCGGCATGATGGGCGACGGGGTGATCGACCTGCCGTTGGTCCGGAGCTGGGTGCAGCGCGCCGGCTACGACGGCTTCCAGGAGGTCGAGATCTTCTCTGAGCTCGACTGGTGGCGGCGCGATCCGGACGAGGTCCTGCGCGTCTGCCTCGAGCGCGCTCGCGACGCGTGAAGCTCGGCTACTTCACCATGCCGCTGCACCCGGTCGGCAAGGACTGGCGGCGGACCCTCGCCGAGGACCGCGAGGCCGTCCTGCTCGCCGAGCGGCTGGGCTTCGAGGAGGCGTTCATCGGCGAGCACCTCACCGACCTCGCGGAGACCATCACCTCCTGCCTCATCTTCATCGCCACGCTGGCGAGGGACACGCGACGCATCCGCCTGGGCAGCGGCACGGTCAACCTCGCCAACCGCCATCCGGCGGCGACCGCCGCCGAGGTGGCGATGGTCGACACCCTGCTTGAGGGTCGCTTCATCCTCGGCATCGGCCCCGGCGGCTTGCGCTCGGACGCGGAGATGATGGAGAGCCTCGACGCGGACCGCACCGCGATCTTCATCGAGGCCATCGAGCACATGATCGCGCTGTGGACGCAGGAGCCGCCGTACCGGCTGCGCGGCCGCAAGTGGCAGCTCAGCACCGAGCGCACCTGGATTCCCGATCTCGGGCAGGGCGCCATGCTCAAGCCCTTCCAGCGGCCGCACCCGCCGATCATGGTGACGGCGATCCTGCCGCATTCGAACGGCATCGCCGCCGCCGCGGAGCGCGGCTGGACGCCGATCTCGGCGAATTTTGTGCACCCCTGGGTGGTGAAGACGCACTGGCCAAAGTATGCCGAGGGCTGCACGCGCTCCGGTCGCGAGGCGAGAAGCGAGGACTGGCGCGTGGCGAAGAGCATCTTCGTCGCCGATGACGATGCGACCGTGCGCCGGGTCGCACGAGAGCCGGGCAATCTCTTTGCCTACTACTTCCGCAACCTGCAGCGCAAAGGGCAGGCGACGCGCGGCAATGCATTCTTCAAGCACGACCCCGCGGTTCCGGACGCCGCGCTCACCGAGGAATACCTGGTGTCGCAGATGCTCATCGCCGGCACGGTGAACGAGGTCGTGGACGGGCTGCTGGCCTTTCGCGAGCAGGTCGGGCCGTTCGGGCGGCTTCTCTACTGCGGCCACGACTGGGCCGAGCCGGCCGCGATGCGCCGCTCGATGGAGCTGATGGCGGAACGCGTGCTGCCGGCGGTGAATCGGGCGCTGCGGGAAGGCTAGAAGTAGGGCGTGCCCTGCACGTTGACGTAGAGCGAGTAAAGAGAAGTCGTTGCCGCCATGAACAGGCGGTTGCGATGCACGCCGCCGAAGCAGACATTCGCGCAGCGCTCGGGCAGCTCGATGCGGCCGATGAGCCGCCCCTCGGGATTGAAGACATGCACGCCGTCGAGCTCCTCGGCGCCCATGCCCCAGCCGCACCACAGGTTGCCCTCGGCGTCGACGCGAAAGCCGTCGGGCGTGCCGCGCGGTCCGGCATCGACCACGACCCGTCGGTTCGAAAGAGATTTCCCGTTGACGTCAAAGGCCAGTATCTTGCGCGGCACCGAGCGCGACTCGACGATGTAGAGGACGCTTTCGTCGGGAGAGAACGCGAGCCCGTTGGGCTGGTTGATGCCCTCGGCGACGACGCTCAACTCTCCTTCCTGCCAGCGGTACACATGCGTCGGCAGCTCGGCCTCGGCCTTCGCGCCCTCGTACCAGCCGAGGATGCCGAAACTCGGGTCGGTGAACCAGATCGAGCCGTCGGACTTGCAGACGACGTCGTTCGGAGAATTCAGCTTCTTCTTCTCGAAAGAATCCACCAGGGTGATGATGCGGCCGTCGGGTTCCGTGCGCGAGACGCGGCGGCCGCCGTGCTCGCAGGTGACGAGGCGCCCGAGCCGGTCGCGCGTGTTGCCGTTGGCGTACCCCGACGGGCGCCGCCATACGCTGACCGCGCCGGTTTCCTCGTCCCAGCGCAGCATCTGGTTGCCCGGAACGTCGCTCCAGAGCAGGCAGCGCGCGTCGCCGAACCACACCGGGCCTTCCGCCCAGCGCGTGCCGCCGGCGAGGCGCTCGACTTTCGCAAGCGGCAGGCGCAGCCGCGCGAAGGAGGCGTCGACCTCCTTCACGGCGGCGTCGGGCACGCGTTGGCTGGGATTCCAGTCGTTCATTTCATCAGTCCGGGGAGCCAGAGCGATAGGGCAGGGACGTAGGTTACCAGCAGCAGCGCGAAGCACATGGCGCCGTAGAACGGCCACAGCTCTCGGGTGACCTGCTCGATGGTGACCTTGCCCACCGCGCAGCCGACGAACAGCGTCGGACCGACCGGGGGCGTGATAAGGCCGATGCCGAGATTGAGGATCATGATCATGCCGAAGTGCACCGGGTCGATGCCGAGTTGGGCGATCACCGGCAGGAAGATCGGCGTGCAGATGAGCAGCATCGGCGCGAGGTCCATGAAGGTGCCCAGGAGCAGCAGCAGCAGGTTGACCAGGAACAGGAACACGTACCGGTTCTCGGAAATGCCTAGGAAGAAGGCGGTGACCTTCGCCGGGATTTGCATGATGGTCATCATGTAGCCGAAGGCGACCGAGAAGCCGATCAGCATCATCACCATGGCTACCGTCTTCACCACGCGGTGCACCAGGCGCGGCAAATCGCGCCACTTGTAGTCCCGGTAGACGAGGAAGGTGACCAGGAACGCGTAGATGCAGGCGACTGCAGCCGACTCGGTCGGCGTGAACACGCCCGAGAGGATGCCGCCGATGATGATCACCACGGTGACCAGGCCCCACAGCGCCTCGAGCACGATGCGCGGGATCT
>JAQSVY010000087.1 GCA_029266935.1 Burkholderiales bacterium | reverse complement strand
CGGGGGCGCTCGCATGACATGAACCGCCGCCGCGCCGCCGTGCTCGCCGCGGTTGCGCTCCTGATCGCGGCGTTCTTCGCGCTCGGCGGCCATCGCGTCGTCACGTTCGAGAATGTAAAGGCCCAGCAGGCGAGCCTGCAGGCCTACTTTGCGGCGCATCCCTTGCAGACGGCGCTCGCCTACTTCGGCGCCTACGTGGCCATCACCGGGCTGTCCCTTCCCGGTGCGGCGGTCATGACGCTGCTGGGCGGCGCGGTCTTCGGCCTCGCCTGGGGAACGCTCATCGTTTCTTTCGCCTCCTCGATCGGCGCGACCCTCGCCTTTCTCGCCTCGCGCTTCTTGCTGCGCGATTGGGTGCAGGGGCGCTATGGGCAGCAGCTGCGAGCGGTCAACGAAGGCTTCGCGAGGGACGGCGGGTTCTATCTTTTCACGCTGCGGCTCATTCCGGCGGTGCCATTCTTTGCCATCAACCTTGCCATGGGCCTGGTGCCGATCCGCGTCTGGACCTTCTACTGGGTGAGCCAGCTCGGCATGCTCGCCGGCACCATCGTCTACGTGAATGCCGGCGGGCAGCTCGCCCAGATCGATTCGCCCCAAGGCATCCTCTCGCCGGGGCTGATCGGGGCTTTCCTGCTGCTTGGTGTGTTTCCCCTGCTCGCCAGGAAAGCGGTCGACGCGGTGAAGGCAAGGCGCGTGTACGCGCGCTGGACGCGCCCGCGCCGCTTCGAGCGCAATCTCGTGGTCATCGGCGCCGGCTCGGCAGGCCTCGTCAGCGCCTACATCGCCGCCGCGGTCAAGGCCAGGGTGACGCTGGTGGAGAAGCACCGGATGGGCGGCGACTGCCTGAACACCGGGTGCGTGCCTTCCAAGGCGCTCATCAAGACCGCGCGCGTGCTCGCGCAGATTCGCAGCGCGCAGGCCTACGGCATCAAGCGCGCCTCGGCGGAGGTCGATTTCGCCGAGGTGATGGCCCGCGTGCAGCGCATCGTGAAGGCGATCGAGCCCCACGACTCCGCCGAGCGCTACGCCGGGCTGGGCGTCGAGTGCATCAAGGGTGACGCCAAGATCACCTCGCCTTGGACCGTCGAGGTCGTCGCCACCGGGCAGCGAACCAGGACGCTGACCACGCGCGCCATCGTCATCGCCGCGGGCGCCGAGCCTTTTGTGCCGCCGATCCCCGGCATCGACAAGGTCGGTTGCCTGACCTCGGAAACGCTTTGGGATCTGCGGGAGCTGCCGCGGCGGCTGCTGGTGCTCGGTGGCGGGCCGATCGGCTGCGAGCTCGCACAGGCCTTTCAACGCCTGGGGTCGAAGGTCGCGCAGGTGGAGATGCTGCCGCGCCTGCTGCCGCGCGAGGACCCCGAGGTGTCGCAGATGCTGCGCGAGCGCTTCGAGGCCGAGGGCATCGAGGTGCTCGTGGGCCACAAGGCCGAGGAATTCAGACTCGACGCCGGGGGGAAGGTGTTGCTTGCCTCACATGCGGGCAACAAGGTAGAGGTCGCCTTCGACCAGGTGCTGTGCGCCGTCGGGCGCGTGGCGCGCACCAAGGGCTACGGGCTGGAGGAGCTTGGCATCCCGACCACGCGCGCGCGCACCATCGACACCAACGAATACCTTCAGACGATCTTTCCCAACATCTACGCCTGCGGCGACGTGGCCGGGCCCTTCCAGTTCACGCATACCGCCTCGCACCAGGCCTGGTACGCGGCGGTCAACGCGCTGTTCGCGCCGCTGCGCAGGTTCCGCGCCGACTATTCGGTCATCCCCTGGGCGACCTTCACCGATCCCGAGGTGGCGCGCGTGGGGCTGAGCGAGAGCGAGGCGAAGGACCGAAACGTGCAGCACGAAGTCACGGTGTACGGCATCGACGAGCTCGACCGCGCCATCGCCGACGGCACCGCGCAGGGCATGGTGAAGGTGCTCACCGCGCCGGGCAGCGACCGCATACTCGGCGCGACCATCGTCGGCGAGCATGCCGGGGACCTGATCGCCGAGTTCGTCACGGCGATGCGCCACGGCCTGGGCATGAACAAGATCCTCGGCACGATCCATATCTACCCCACGCTCGCCGAGGCGAACAAGTACGCCGCCGGCGCTTGGAAGAGGGCGCATGCGCCGCAGGGCGTGCTGCGCACGGTCGAGAAATTCCACGCGTGGATGCGCGGCTGATCCTCGCCGGGCTGCTGCTCGCGGCGACGCCGACGCTGTCGCAGGCGTTCGATCATTCCCACGCCGCCTGGGACGCGCTGCTGCGAAAGCACGTGGTGCTGCTCGACGGCGGCAAGGCGTCACAGCTCGACTATGCCGGCATGGCGCGGGACCGCGTCTCGCTCAAGGCCTATCTCGATTCGCTTTCTCTTGTTTCGCACCACGAGTTCGAGACGTGGCCTCGCGGCGAACAAATGGCTTTCCTCATCAATGCCTATAACGCTTTTGCCGTCGAGAAGGTCCTCACGCGCTATCCGGCCGTACGCTCGATCTGGGATTTCGGCAAGGTGTTCGGCAACCCGTTCAAGGACGACTTCTTTACGCTCGTGGGCGGCAAGCGCAGCCTCGATGCCATCGAGCACGCGATGCTGCGTCCGGTGTTCCGCGAGCCGCGCGTGCACTACGCGGTGAACTGCGCCTCGATCGGCTGCCCGATGCTGCGCGAGGAGGCCTACCTCGCGGCGCGGCTCGACGCGCAGCTCGAGGGGCAGGCGCGGCGCTTCCTCTCCGACCGCTCGCGCAACCGCTACGACGCGCGCAGCCGCCGGCTCGCGGTGTCGCGCATCTTCGACTGGTTCGCCGAGGACTTCGAGCCGCGCGCGCGCTACTTCGCCGCCTACGCCGACCTGCTTGCGGACGATGCCGCCGGGCGGGAAGCGGTCCGGAGCGGCCGCGCGGGGCTCCAGTTCCTCGATTACGATTGGGCGCTCAACGACTCTCGGTCATCGTCCCGGCGCTGAACGAGGCGCAGGGAATCGGCGCGGCCCTTCGGGGGCTCGCGCCGCTGCGCGCGCGCGGGCACGAGGTCGTCGTAGTCGACGGCGGCAGCGACGACGCCACCCGCGAGATCGCCGCGCCGCTGTGCGACCGGGTGCTCGTCGCGCCGCGCGGGCGGGCGCTGCAGATGAACGCGGGCGCGCGCACCGCGCAGGGCGACGCGCTCGTCTTCCTGCACGCCGATACGCGGCTCCCGCCGCTGGCGGACGAGATCATCTTCGAATCTCTAAGGACGCATCGGTGGGGCCGCTTCGACGTGGTCATCGAGGGGCGCCACCGGCTGCTGCCGGTCATCGCGCGGGCGATGAACCTGCGCTCGCGCCTGACCGGCATCGCCACCGGCGACCAGGCAATCTTCGTGCGACGTGAGGCCTTCACCGGCTTCCCGGACATCGCGCTCATGGAAGACGTGGCCTTCAGCAAGGCGATGAAGCGGCGCGGGCCGCCGGCGTGCGTGCGCAGCCGCGTGCTCACCTCCGGGCGGCGCTGGGAATCCCGCGGGGTGCTGCGCACCGTGGCGCTGATGTGGCGGCTGCGCCTGCTGTATTGCCTCGGGGCGCGACCCGAAGCGCTGGCGCGGCGCTACGAGCGATGATCGTCGTCTTCGCCAGGGCGCCGGTACCCGGTCGTGCAAAGACCCGACTGATCCCTCGCCTGGGCGAGTGGCGAGCGGCACGCCTGCATGAGCGGCTGCTGCGCCACGCCCTCGCGGTCGCCGCGGCATCGGCCTGCGGCCCGGTCGTGCTGCACGGCACGGCGCGCCATTCGAGGTTCAGGAGGAGCAACGGCTTCACGCTGCAGGCGGGGAAGGACCTCGGAGAGCGCATGCACCGTGCCATGCAGGTATCCCTGAAGAAGGCGGAGCGCGTCATCCTCATCGGCGCCGACTGTCCGGCGCTGACCCCGCGGGACCTGCGCCGGGCCGACCGCCTGCTGAAGGGGGCGTGCGACGCTGTGATCGCGCCCGCCGAGGACGGGGGCTATGGCCTCATCGCGCTGCGCAGGAACTCGCCGCTGCTCTTCGAGGGGATCGCCTGGGGCGGAGCGGACGTCTACCGCGAAACGCTGCGCCGGCTCGAGCGCTTGGGTTGGCGCTGGCGCGCACTGCGCAGCGTTTGGGACGTAGACCGTCCCGAGGACCTCGAGCGTCTCAGAGTGCTCCGCCTTGCCCCAGCGCGGCGGCGACGCGCTCCGCGATGACGCGGTAGCCGCGCGCGTTGGGATGGATCGGGTCGGACTTGAGCGTGGCGTCGCGCAGCACCTCGCCGATCACTCCCGCTTCGTAGAGCAGCCGAAACTCCTGCGCAATGCCAGCGTAGAACGCGGGCGGCGTCACCGTCAGGCCCGGCTCAGGGGTGCCGATGAGCATGACATCGACGCCGCGGCTTTTCGCAAGCTTCACCATCGCGCGCACGTTCTGCTCGGCCTGCGCGTTGCCGGTGCGGCGCAGGAAATCGTTGCCGCCGATGCACAGCAGCAGCAGCCGCGGCGAATGCTCGTCGAGTGCAGCAGGCAACCGCGCGAGCGCCTGCGATGTGATTTCGCCCGGGACGCCGGCGCGCACCACGCGCCGGCCGATGAGGCTCTCGAGCTGCGCGGGGTAGCTCTCGTCCTCCGACGCGCCGGTGCCGAAGGTGAGGCTGTCGCCGAAGGCAAGGATCACCGCATCGTTCGAGAGCCGCTCGAGCTTCGGCCGCTCGCCGCATGAAGCGCACGACACGAGCGCGAGAACGAGGCAAAGGCGCAGGATTGCCATGGGGCGCTGCATGTTACACTCCGCCGCGGCTGCGCGAGGGGAGGAACCGATGCTGAAAATCAAGAGTCCGAAGGACTTCTGGGCCGGGCTGATGTTCCTCGGCGTCGGGCTGTTCTTCACGATCTGGGCCGTGGCGAACTACCAGATGGGCTCGGCGGTGCGCATGGGGCCGGCGTACTTTCCCACGGTGCTCGGCGGATTGCTGGCCGTTCTCGGCCTGATCGTGCTCGCCGGCTCGCTCGCGTTCCACGGGCCGAAGGTGCCGGCGTTGCATTTCCGCCCGCTGCTGTTCGTGCTCACGTCCTGCCTTGCCTTCGGCTACCTGATGAAGCCGCTCGGCCTGGTGCTCGCCACCGTCGCCATGGTTTTTCTCGCCGCGCTGGGCGGCCATGAGTTCCGGTGGAAGGAAGTGACCCTGCTCGCCGTCGCGCTCGTCGTCTTCTCGGTGCTGGTCTTCGTGAAGGGCCTGACGCTGCCCTTCCCGCTGTGGCCCGACCGGTTCAGCTAGCCGATGGACATCTTCTCGAACCTGATCCTCGGCTTCGGGGTCGCAGTATCGCCGATCCATCTGCTCTACGCCGCGATCGGCGTGATGCTGGGAACGCTGATCGGCGTGCTCCCCGGCGTCGGGCCGGTGGCGACCATCGCCATGCTGCTGCCGATCACCTTCAACCTTGACCCGGTCGCCGCGCTGATTATGCTGGCGGGGATCTACTACGGCTCGCAATACGGCGGCTCCACGACCGCGATCCTCGTGAACATCCCGGGCGAGGCGGCCTCCGTGGTCACCTGCCTGGACGGCTACCAGATGGCGCGGCAGGGGCGCGCCGGGCCGGCGCTCGCGGTGGCGGCCCTCGGCTCCTTCTTCGCGGGCTGCGTGGCGACGCTCATCATCGCGACCATCGCGCCCCCGCTCGCGGAGCTGGCGCTCAAGTTCGGTCCCTCGGAGTACTTCTCGCTCATGGTTTTCGGCCTGATCGCCGCCACGGTGCTGGCGCACGGGTCGCTCATCAAGGCGATCGCCATGGTGGTGTTCGGGCTGCTGCTCGGCCTGATCGGGACCGACGTTAATTCCGGCGTCCTGCGCTTCACGTTCGGCATCGCGGAGCTCTCCGACGGCATCGGCTTCGTCATCGTGGCGATGGGCATGTTCGGCATCGCCGAAATCGTCAGCAACCTGGAGCTCAAAGGCGATCGCGAGGTTTTCACCCTTCGGCGCCTATACCGTGGAGAAGAAGCTCTCCAAGCATCCCGAGCAGTTCGGCAAGGGCGCGATCGAGGGCGTCGCCGGGCCCGAGGCGGCCAACAACGCCGGCGCGCAGACCTCGTTCATCCCCATGCTCACCCTCGGCATTCCGGGCAACGCCGTGATGGCGCTCATGATCGGCGCCCTCATGATCCAGGGCATCGCCCCCGGGCCGCAGGTGATGACCGAGAAGCCCGAGCTCTTCTGGGGCTTGATCGCCTCGATGTGGATCGGCAACTTGATGCTGGTGGTGCTCAACCTGCCGCTCATCGGCATCTGGATCAAGCTGCTCACCGTGCCGTACCGCTTCCTCTACCCGTCGATCCTGGTGTTTATGGCGATCGGCGTGTTCAGCCTCTCGAACAACCCCTGGGACGTGCTGGTGATGGCGGCGTTCGGGCTGCTCGGCTACGTCTGCGTCAAGATCGAATGCGAGCCGGCGCCGATGATCCTCGGCTTCATCCTCGGGCCGCTGATGGAGGAGAACCTGCGCCGCGCCATGCTGCTCTCGCGCGGCGACCCGACCGTGTTCCTCACCAAGCCGATCAGCGCGGGATTCATGATCGCCTCCGTCCTGCTGCTGCTCGCGGTGGCGCTGCCGGCGCTGCGCAAGACGCGCGAGCAAGTGTTTGTCGAAGAGACGAAGTAGCCGCGCGCTCGCCTAGAGCGCCGCGACGGCCTG
>JAQSVY010000086.1 GCA_029266935.1 Burkholderiales bacterium | reverse complement strand
GCCGATCTCGCGCAGCACCGCGATCGAGGCGTCGCGCATCACCTGGTATTCCTTGTCGGTGAGCGTCTGCGACGGCGCCACCGTGATCGAGTCGCCGGTGTGCACCCCCATCGGGTCGAGGTTCTCGATCGAGCAGACGATGATGCAGTTGTCCTTGCGGTCGCGCACCACCTCCATTTCGAACTCTTTCCACCCCAGGACGGATTCTTCAATCAATAATTCACGGGTTGGTGACGCATCGAGGCCGCGCTCGCAGATGGCCACGAATTCCTCGCGGTTGTAGGCGATGCCGCCGCCGGTGCCGCCCAGCGTGAACGAGGGCCGGATGACCACCGGAAAGCCGATGCCGGCCTGCACCTGCAGCGCCTCCTCCATCGAGTGCGCGAGGGAGGAGCGCGGGCAGGCAAGGCCGATGCGGCGCATGGCGTTCTTGAACTTCTCGCGGTCTTCCGCCTTGTCGATCGCCTCGCGCGAGGCGCCGATCATCTCGACGCCGAATTTCTCGAGCACGCCTTCGCGCGCGAGGTCGAGCGCGCAGTTGAGCGCGGTCTGCCCGCCCATGGTGGGCAGCAGCGCGTCGGGGCGCTCCTTCTCGATGATGCGCGCCACCACCTGCCAGGTGATCGGCTCGACATACGTCGCGTCGGCCATCCCGGGGTCGGTCATGATCGTGGCCGGGTTGGAATTCACCAGCACCACGCGGTAGCCCTCCTCGCGCAGGGCCTTGCAGGCCTGCGCGCCCGAGTAGTCGAACTCGCAGGCCTGGCCGATGACGATCGGTCCGGCACCGATGATGAGCACGCTCCTGATGTCAGTTCTTTTCGGCATGCTCTTGCATCATCCTCGCGAAGCGGTCGAAGAGGTATCCGATGTCATGCGGCCCGGGACTCGCTTCCGGATGGCCTTGAAAGCAGAACGCTGGTCTATCGGTGCGCGCGAGCCCCTGGAGGGAACCGTCGAAGAGCGACACGTGCGTAGCGCGCAGGTTCTTCGAAATCGAGGCGGGATCCACGGCGAAGCCGTGGTTCTGGCTCGTGATCACCACCTGCCCGGTGTCGAGGTCCTTTACCGGATGGTTCGCGCCGTGGTGGCCGAACTTCATCTTCAGCGTCTTCGCGCCCGAAGCGAGCCCCATAAGCTGATGCCCTAGGCAGATGCCGAACACCGGCACGCGCGTCGCATCGAGGATCTCGCCGATCGCCTCGATGGCGTAGTCGCAGGGCTCGGGATCGCCCGGGCCGTTGGACAGGAAGACCCCGTCGGGCTTCATTCTCAGGACATCCCGGGCGGAGGTCTGCGCCGGAACGACTGTCACCCGCGCATTGCGCTCGGCGAGCATGCGCAGGATGTTGCGCTTGATCCCGTAGTCGTACGCGACCACGTGGAAGCGCGCCTCGTCGACGCGCCGGTAGCCCCGCCCGGCCTCCCAGCGGCCTTCGCGCCATTCATAAGGCTCTTTGGTGGTCACGACCTTGGCGAGGTCCATCCCGGCGAGGCCAGGGAACGCCTTCGCCTTCTCGAGCGCCCCCTCGACATCGATCTTGCCCGCCATCAGGCAGCCGTTCTGCGCGCCCTTCTCGCGCAGGATGCGCGTCAGCTTACGGGTATCGAGATCGGAGATGCCGACGATGTCGTTCTTCCTCAGATAACCGCCGAGATCCAGCTGTGCCCTCCAGCTCGAATGCAGTCGCGGCAGGTCGCGCACCACCAGGCCCTCGGCAAACGGCTGCGCCGATTCCTCGTCCTCGTCGTTGGTGCCGGTGTTGCCGATGTGCGGATAGGTCAGGGTGACGATCTGCCGGCAGTAGGAGGGGTCGGTGAGGATCTCCTGGTAGCCGGTCATGGCAGTGTTGAACACCACCTCGCCCGCGACGGCGCCGGCGGCGCCGATCGAGCGGCCGCGAAAGACCGATCCGTCGGCGAGTACCAGCACGGCGGCAGCTTGTTCAGTCATCTGGGTCCGCATGCGAAAAGCGGGAGAGGCACGCGCCCCTCCCGCTTCGTTTGAAGTCGGAATTATACGCGCCGGCCTATCTCATTCCAAGCACGTCGCTCATGTCGTAGAGGCCGGCGGGCCGCCCTTGCAGCCATTTCGCGGCGCGCAGCGCCCCGGCCGCATAGGTCATGCGGCTCTGCGAGCGCACCGTCACCTCCACGCGCTCGCCTGCACCCGCGAAGATCACCGTATGCTCGCCGACGATGTCGCCGCCGCGGATGGCATGGAAGCCGATCTGCTTCACCGGTCGCTCCCCGGTATCGCCGTGCCGGCCATGAACGAAAACATCCGGCCCCTCGCGCTGCAGGGCCCGGGAGATCACTTCTCCCAGCTTCAGCGCCGTGCCGGAGGGGGCGTCGACCTTGTGGCGGTGGTGCGCCTCGACGATCTCGATGTCGTAGGCGTCGCCCAACGCCCGGGCGGCGGTCTCGGCAAGGCGAAATACCACGTTCACGCCGATGGCGAAGTTGGGCGAGAGGACGATCGGGATGCTTCTTGCTCTGTCTCTGATCGCCGTGAACTGGGTTTCGGAAAACCCTGTGGTTCCGATCACCGCCGCCTTGCAGTGCTCGAGGTGCTCGAGGGTCCCCTCGGGGCGGGTGAAGTCGATCAGGACGTCGGCGGTGGCGATGGCGCCGAGGTCGGAGACGATGCCGCGGGCAGGATCGGCGGCGACATCCAGCGCGGCCGCGAGCGTGAACGCGCGGTCGGCCTGCACCGACTCGATGACGGCGCGGCCCATGCGGCCGGCTGCGCCGGCGACGGCGATCCTCATCGGCCCGCCGCCGAGGAGACGACGTCGCCGTCGATGCGCGCGAGCTTGCCGCCCTCGAAGAACAGCGCGAGCTTGCGGCTCTCGCGCTTGCCGCTGGAGGCTTCGCGCCAGTAGACGTAGTCCCAGCGCTCGGCGTGGAAGATGTCGGTGAGCAGCGGCGTGCCGAGGATGAAGCGCACCTGGTCCTTGCTCATGCCGTGCTTGAGCTGCGTGACCATCTCCTGCGAGATGTAGTTGCCCTGCTGGATCTCGATCTTGTACGGGGTAACGCCTGGGATCCTCGGCACGCCGCCGCATCCCGACACAGCGACGACGAGGAGAGCGAAAGCGAGGCGATGCATGCGCCTATAATGATAGCCGATGGGCTCCGTGCAAAGCCTCAAGGGGAGCGGTCTCAAGGCCACCCTTCCCCGCCGCAAGATCCTCGAGCTCTTCGAGGCGAGCAAGGTGCGGCACCTCTCCGCCGAGGATGTCTACAAGGCGCTCATCGCCGAAGGCATCGACGTCGGCCTCGCCACCGTGTACCGCGTGCTCACGCAGTTCGAGCATGCGGGTCTGCTATCGCGCCAGCACTTCGAGACCGGCAAGTCGGTGTTCGAGCTGAACCAGGGCGGCCACCACGACCACCTGGTCTGCCTGCAGTGCGGCCGCGTCGAGGAGTTCTACGATCCCGACATCGAGAAGCGACAGACCGAGGTGGCGCGCAGCCGCGGCTTCCAGCTGCAAGAGCACTCCCTCGCGCTCTACGCCGACTGCGTGAAGAAGGACTGCCCCTACCGGTCCCCCGCCTAGCTAGTCGGCGGCCAGCAGTTCCGCGGCGTGCTTGCGCGCCGTGCTTTCCGATCCCCCGAGCATGCGCGCGAGCTCCTCGATGCGCGCCGCGCGGTCGAGCTTGCGGATTTTCACCTGGATTTCCGACCTTGTGCTCGTCTTCGTCACGTTCCATTGCGCGTCGCCCGCCGCCGCGACCTGTGGGAGGTGGGTGACGCAGAGGACCTGCCGTTGCTTCCCGAGCTTGCGCAGCGAGCGGCCGATCGTGTCCGCCACTGCCCCGCCGATCCCGGCGTCCACTTCGTCGAAAACCAGCGTGGCCACCGGTGCTGCGCGCGCCGCGACGAGCTGAATGGCGAGGCTCACACGCGAGAGCTCGCCGCCGGAGGCCACCTTGGCGAGCGGCCGCAGCGGCAGGCTGGGGTGCGAGGCCATCTCGAACTCGATGTCTTCGGCGCCGGTCGCCGCGGGTTCATCGTTTTTCTTCAGAGAAACAGAGAATTTGCCGCCGGCCATGGCGAGCTGCTGCATGCCGGCGCTGACGGCCTTTGACAAGGCATCGGCAGCGCTGCGCCGCTTGGCCGAGAGCTTTGCTGCCGAGGCGTCGTAGCGCGCGCGGGCAGCGGCGACCTCGCGCCCGAGCGCCTGCGGGTCGGTGGAAAGCTCGAGCTCGCCAAGTCGCTTTTCCAGATCAGACAGCAGTTGATGGAGCGCTTCCGGCTTCACCCGGTGCTTGCGCGCGGCGGCGTGCAGCGCCTCGATGCGCGCCTCGACCTCGCGCAGCGCCTCGGGATCAAGGTCAAGCCGGGTGGCGTACTGGCGCAGCTCCCGCACCGCCTCGCCCGCCTGCGCCTCCGCCGATTCGAGCAGATCCACCATGGCCGTCAAAGCCTGATCGTTCTCAGAGAGCGCCCTGAGGCGTCCGGCGACGGCGGAGAGCTGTGCGAGTGCCGCGCCCTCGGCCTCATCGAGCGCCTCGAGCGCCGATTGCGCGCCGGCGAGCAGGCTCGAGCCATGTGAAAGGCGCTTGTGTTCGGCCGCCACGCGCTCCCACTCGCCTTCCTGCAAGCCCAGTTTCTTCAGATCCTTGATGAAACCTGAAATTTCGTCCCTTTCCTGTTGTCGCGCGGCGAAGTTCTTCTGCGCTTCGAGCGCTACCGTTTCGAGCCGCCTCCACGCACGGTATGTCTCGGCGACCTCCTTCCCCAGCACTTCGGCGCCCGCATGCGCATCGAGCAGCTCGCGCTGGCCGGCCGCGCGCAGCAGCGACTGGTGCGCATGCTGGCCGTGAATGTCGACCAGGCGCTCGCCGGACTCCCTGAGCTGCGCGGCGGTCGCCGCGTGCCCGTTGATGAAGCAGCGCGAGCGCCCCGAGCGGTCGACGGTCCGCCTGAGCAGGACCTGGCCGGCATCGCCGCGAAGGTCATGCTCTTCCAGCCACGCCGAAAGCGCGGGATTGGCAATCTCGAATTCCGCGGCGAGCTCCGCGCGCTCAGCGCCTTCGCGCACCATGGCGGCGTCGGCGCGGCCGCCGACCAGGAGCTCGATCGCGTCCACCAGGATCGACTTGCCGGCGCCCGTCTCGCCGGTGAGCACGTTGAAGCCGCCCGAGGGCTCGAGCGAGACGCGCTCGAGGATCACGAAGTCGCGGATTTCAAGCGCACGCAGCATCGCGCTATTCCACCCGGTTCAGGGCGCGCAGCACGCCCCTACTCCGTGCCCCGGCCCTTGCGCAGCGGCGCCTCGCTCCAATGCAGCTTCTCGCGCAGCGTCGCGAAGTACCGATATCCCGGCGGATGCACGAAGCGCAGCACGTCGGTGGAGCGCTTGAGCGTCAGGCGGTCGCCCTCGGCGAGAACGGCGTGCGCGACGCCGTCGAAGTAGGCCTGCGCGTCGAGCGCGCGCACCAGGAGGATCTCGATCGTGCAGCGGTCGGCCACGCTGACCGGCCGCGCCGACAGGGTGTGCGGATTCAGGGGAACCAGTGCCAGCGCCGGTACGGCAGGATGCAGGATCGGCCCTTGCGCGGACAGTGCGTAGGCGGTCGAGCCGGTCGGCGTGCAGACGATCATGCCGTCGGCGCGCAAGCTGTAGACGAACTCGCCGTCGAGCCACAGCTCGAACTCGATCAGCCGTCCCTGCGAGCCTTTGCCGACCACCGCTTCGTTGAGCGCGATGGTGCGCAGCACGGTACCCTCGCCGCGCCGGATCTCGGCGTCGAGCAGCGAGCGCTCCTCGACGGTGTAGTTCCCATCGAGGATCGCGCCGATGCCGGCCTGCATGTCGTCATGACCGATATCGGTCATGAAGCCGACCCGCCCAAGGTTGACGCCGACGAGCGGCACGCGGTGGCGCACCAGCTCGCGCGCCGCGGCGAGCATGCTGCCGTCGCCGCCGACGATGACTGCCAGGTCGGCAGAGGTCTCGCCTTCGGCGAGCACCTTGCAGCCGCGCCGCTCGAGGAAGGCGCGCATCTCGCCCAGCGCCTTCTCGCTTTCCGGGCTGCGCAGCTTGCCGATCAGCGCGACGCGGCCGAATCTCGGCTTGGCGGCAGCGGGGAGCATGCGCGCGAGTGTACAATGAATCGATGCTCGACAAGCGCGCTCAGATCCTGCTTAAGACACTGATCGAGCGCTACATTGCGGAAGGCCAGCCGGTC
>JAQSVY010000361.1 GCA_029266935.1 Burkholderiales bacterium | reverse complement strand
GCAGCACCGCCATCGCGCTCTGGCCGAGGAAGAACGCCACCGCGAGTGGGCCGAAGGCGAGCCCGAGCGTCGCCGCCACGGCGAACGTGGCAGCCCACATACGAAACACCTCAGAGGGATCCATGCAAAAGGCATCCTTGAAGGAGCCGGTCAGCGTGCGCGGCAGGAACCGCCAGAAGCTTTCTCCATAGCGCGCGGTAGCGGGATCTTCCGGCGTCGCCACGCGCACGTGGTGGCCACGGTTATGCTCGACGGTGAAGTGGCCGTAGCTCACCGTGACGAGCAGCAGGCGCGAGAGGAAGCGATCGAGCGCCGGGCGCTTGTGGCCGAGCTCGTGCGCGATCGTGATCCCGGTGGCGCCGGTGGCGAGGCCGACCGACAGGGTGAACAGCACGGCATCGAGAGCATCCAGGCCGCCTTCGGAAATCAGCTTCGAACCCCAGAGGATGAGACCGAGCTGCAATGGCACCCAGGCGTACAGGATGAAGCGGAAAAGCGCGCTCGTTTCCAGGCGCCGCATCTCGTCGGCCGGGGCCGGCGCCACGCTGCGGCCAAGAAAAACATCCGCTACTGGAATAACCACGAAGAAAACAAGGAAGCCGTACCAGTACTGCCCAATGGCGTGCCCCGCCACCGGCGCGGCCGCGGCAGTCAGGGCGAGGAGAAACCGGGTGTCCGATAGCTGCACTTTGCGCGAAGTGTACAGGCGGACTACGGCGGGCAGACGCCGCTTTCATGCACGGGTCCTAGCATGCCGCGGTGCCCTATCCGTTCGCCCATCCCGCCGCGGTGCTGCCTTTGATCCGCCCGATGGGACGCTTCGGCGTGGCTTCCGCCCTGGTGATCGGCAGCATGATTCCGGATGCCTGGTACCTTGTGCCCGGCCTGATTCGCGCCGACAGCCACAGCGCGCTGGGACTTCTCTGGTTCTGCCTGCCGGCCGGGCTGCTCGCGTACATCGCCTTTGAATTCCTCATGGGGCGGTCCCTCCGCGCCACGCGCTGGCATGCGGTGCTCGCTTCGCTCATGGTCGGGGCGCTGACGCACCTCGGCTGGGACGCGCTCGCGCACCCGTACGAGTGGCAGGAAATAAACGTGCTGCAGCACGCAAGCACTGTGCTCGGCACCGGTTTCATCGTCTGGTGGTGCACCGGGAGCCTGCGACTCGCGGCCCTGGCGGGGGCGCTGCTCGCGGTGCTTGCGGTCGGCGTGCTGCTGCTCGCACCAGATCTGGCGGCGCTGCGCAGCACGCTGCGCGAGGCGGGCGCCGCGGCGGCGTGGATCCTCGGCGCCTCGCTCGTCGCCTGGCGGCTCATATCAGCGCGAGCCATTGCGCCTCGAGCTCCTCGAGCTCCTTCGCCACGTAAGCCTGGTCGATGAGCAGCTTCTTCACCGCCTCGCCATCCTCGTAGGTCGCGTGATCGCCGAGCTTGCGCTCGATCTCGGCCCTCCGCGCATTCAGCTTCGCCATCTTCTCCTCCAGCCGCTTCACGCGGCTGTGCACGTTCTTCGAAGGAACAGGCTTCGCCGGCGCCTTCCCGGGAGGCGGCTTGGGCGGCTCCACCCTTGCCGGCTTGGTCTCCAGCAGCGCAGCAGCAGGTTCGGCCGCTGCCACACCAGCAGCGCGAGCGCGAGCCGCGCCTTCTCGCCGCCGGAGAAGTGCTCGACCGGCCCGGTCGCCATGTCGCCGGCGAAGTTGAAGCTGCCCAGGTAATTTCGCAGCTCTTGTTCTCTGACATTGCTTGCAGCAATTCTCTTCAGGTGCCAGAGCGGCGACTCGTCGTCGCGCAGCATCTCGACCTGGTGTTGCGCGAAGTAGCCGATCGCCACGCCCTTGTTGAAGACGGTCTTGCCCCCGAGCGGCGCGAGCGTGCCCGCAATGGTCTTGATGAGCGTCGACTTGCCCGCCCCGTTCACCCCGAGCAGGCCGATCCGCTGCCCGGCGCGGAGCGAGAGGTCGATCTGTTCCAGCACTTTCTTCTCTCCGTAACCGGCTTCGACATCCTCCATGACCAGCAGCGGATCGGGCGAGCGCTCGGGGTCGCGGAACTCGAAGGAGAACGGCGCCGCCGCATGCAGCGGCGCGAGGTCCTCCATCTTCTCCAGCATCTTCATGCGGCTTTGCGCCTGGCGCGCCTTGGTGGCCTTGGCGCGGAAGCGGTCGATGAAGGACTGCAGATGTGCGCGTTCGCGCGCCTGTTTCTCGATCAGACTTTGGGTAAGAAGGACGGCCTGCGCACGCTGCTTCTCGAAGCTCGAGTAGTCGCCGGAATAGCGCCGCAGCTTTCGCTGGTCGATGTGCAGGATCACCCGCGCCACGGCGTCGATGAAGTCGCGGTCGTGCGAGACGACGATCAGCGTGCCCGCGTAGGCCTTCAGCCACTCCTCGAGCCACAGGATGGCGTCGAGGTCGAGGTGGTTGGTCGGCTCGTCGAGCAGCAACAGCTCCGAGGGCCGCATCAGCGCCTGCGCCAGGTTGAGCCGCATCCGCCACCCCCCGGAAAAGGTCGAAACCGGAAGGGAAAGCTGCTCGAGCGCAAAACCTAGCCCCTGAAGCAACCGCTCCGCGCGCGAGCGCACGGTGTAAGCCCCGGCGTCGCCGAGCTGCGCGTGCAGCTCCCCGATCAGATTGCCATCTGAAATCTTCTCTGCGTGCCGGAGCTTCGCTTCCAGTCCCCGGAAGACGTCATCGCCGTCGATCGCGTA
>JAQSVY010000360.1 GCA_029266935.1 Burkholderiales bacterium | reverse complement strand
GCGGCGGCCGGCAAGGCCGTTCGGAAGGAGGACGAGCGCGGCGAGGAGGAGGACAAAAGCGAAGACATCTTTGTAGGCCGACGACAGGTAGCCGGCGCCCAGCGCCTCGATCAGGCCGAGCGCGAGCCCGCCGACGATGGCGCCGGGTCCGCTGCCCAGGCCGCCGAGGATCGCGGCAGCGAAGCCTTTCAGGCCGAGCATCACGCCGACGTCCCAGGACGTGAAGGAGATCGGCGCGATGAGCACGCCGGCGAGCGCGCCGAGGCCCGCCGACAGGCCGAAGGAGACGAGCAGCACGCGCCGCACGCTGATTCCCATGAGCTGCGCGGCGAGGCGATTGTGCGACACGGCGAGGATCGCCTTGCCGGTGAGCGTGCGGTTGAAGAACCACCACAGCAGTCCCACCGTCACCACCGTCGCGCCGAGCACCCAGAGCGTCTGCGGCAGCAGCGTCGCGCCGCCGACGGCGATCGGCGCCTCGCCCGAGAAAGCGGGCAGCGGGTGGATCTTCTTGTCCCAGACGAGCGCGGCGAGGCCGCGCAGCAGGATAGAGGCGCCGATGGTGATGATGATGAGCGTCACCACTGACGCTCCGCGTGCCGGTTCAATGGCAAGCTTCTCGAGGAGAATTCCCACGATGACCGCAGCCGAAACCGCGCCCAGCACCGCTGCGGGCAAGGGCAACCCCGTTTCGACGAACGCGGCGGCGGCCATGCCGCCGATCATCACGAACTCGCCCTGCGCGAAGTTGATGACGTGGCTGGCGTTGAGCCCCATGTGGTCGCGCGCCGACATGTTGACCACGCCGCCGGTGCCGACGTAGCCCTGCGTCGCTTCCAGCGCGTCGCGCACCTTCGCCTTGTCGGTGGAGCCGGCGCGCTTGATCGCCTCGAGCGCGAGCATCAGGCCGTCGTAGGCGTGGCCGCCGAAGGTCGACACTTCCTGCTTGTAGCGGCCCTCGTAGTCCTGCTTGTAGCCCGTGACCACCTTCTTCTGCGGGTCGGAGGCGGGGAGCGTGTCGGCGACGAGCAGCGCCGCCGCCGGCAGGCGCACGCCTTCGGCGGCGTCGCCGGCGAGCTTGACGAACTGCTTCGAAGCGACGCCGTGCGATTGGTACAGCGGCGCCGTGAGCCCGAGCTGGCGGTAGTTCTTCGTCACGATCGCAGGGCCCTGGCCGAAGCCGGCGTTGAGCACCGCCTGCACTCCGGGCGTGGCCTTGATCTTGGCGAGCTGCGCGGTCATGTCGTTGTCGCCCGCGCCGTAGGTCTCGTCGGCGACGATCTGCACGCCGTGGTTGCCGGCCACCTTCAGGCACTCGGCGCGCATCGACTTGTCGAAGCCGCCGGACCCGGAGATGAGCGCGGCCTTGGTCGCGCCGCGCGCGCGCATGTCGACGAAGATCTTCTCGCAGGCCATGCGGTCGGTGTGCGGCGTCTTGAACACCCACTTCTTCACCGGCTCGACGATGACTACGGCGCCGGCGAGCGAGATGAACGGCACGCCGGCGGACTCCGCGAGCGGCACCGCGGTCGACCCGGTCCTGCTCGATCAGGCGCTTCACGTAGCCGCGCGCCTTCTCGGCGTCGCCCGCCGAGTCGTAGGCGTGGAGCTGGAGCTTGCGCCCGAGCACGCCGCCGGCGGCGTTGACCTTCTCGACGTAGAGCTCGAGGGTCTTCTGCTCGGGGTCGCCGAGGAAGGCCGCCGGCCCGGTGACCGCGAGAAATGCGCCGATGCGAATGGGTTCCTGGGAAAGAGCGCTGCCGGCAAAGGCGAGCGCCGCGGCAGCGACGAGAGTGCGAACGAACATGGTCCCCTCCTTTTCGGGTATGTGCTGCGCACCGTAGACTGTGCCCGGGAAGAGGGATTTGATGCACATTAAGAAAATTCGACCCGCGCGCGCCGCCGACCTCGCGCAGGTGGTGGCGATCGACGCCGCCATCACCGGCATGCGCAAGGCTCGCTACTGGACCGGCGTGCGCCGGCGCTACCGTGACTTCCTCGTCGCCGAAGCCGACGGCAAGGTGCAGGGCTACATCGTCGGCGAGGTGCGCGACTGGGAGTTCGGCTCGCCGCCGGTGGGCTGGGTGTTCGGCATCGGCGTGCGGCCGGGCGCGCGCCTCGACGGCGTTGGCGCGGCGCTGCTGGCGGCGCTGTGCGCCGCGTTCCGCAAGCGCGGCGTCGCCGCCGTGAGGACGCTACTGCCGCGCGACAACGCGCTCGTGCTCGCCTTTTTCCGCAGCCAGGGCATGATGGCCGCGCCGGTGATCCCCCTCGAGAAAGCGCTCGACTGAAGCTGCAGCGGAACACGCTGATCGCGCTTTGCAGCGTCGCCGAGTGCGCTGCCGACCCGGCGCGCCAGGTGAGCGCGGCCGAGATCGCCGCGAAGTACGAGGTGTCGACGCATCATCTGGCGAAGGTGCTGAACAAGCTCGCGCGCGCCGGGCTGCTGCGCGCCGCGCGCGGCGCCGGCGGCGGCTATCGCCTCGCCGGCAACGCCAAGCGCGTGACGCTGATGGACGTGATCGCGCTCTTCGAGGACATCGGCACGCCGCGGCGGCGCGACGCGCCACCCGAGAAGCTCGCCCTCGACCAGGTGCTTGAGGAGATCGACGAGACCGCGCGCGCCACGTTCCGCTCGATCACGCTCGACACGCTGCGCAAGCTCGTGGCGCGAGCGGAGCGCTGATGTCTCTGTATCTCTTCGTGAAGTACGTGCACGTCGGCTGCGTCGTGCTCAGCCTCGCCGGCTTCGCGGCGCGCGGCGCGCTCATGCTGCGCGGCTCGCCGCTGCTGCAGGCGCGCTTCGTGCGCGTCGCGCCGCATGTCGTCGATACGCTGCTGCTGGCGAGCGCGCTGTGGCTCGCCTGGATGATGCAGCAGTACCCGTTCGTGCACGGCTGGCTGACCGCGAAGGTGCTGGGCTTGCTCGCGTACATCATCCTTGGCAGCATTGCGCTGCGGCGCGGACACACCCGGGCCGTTCGCCTGGCCGCGCTTGCGGGCGCGTTACTTGCTGCCGGCTACGTCGCCGCCGTCGCGCTGACCAAGAATCCCCTGCCACTGTGATGGAAACCCATGTCCGACGCCATCAACCGACGTGAATTCATGAAGCGCTCCGCCGCGGCCGCCACGATCGCCGGCGCGCCGCTTCCCGCGCTTTCGCAGAACATCGTGACGCAGGCCGATGCCGCGCGCCTGAAGTGGTCGAAGGCGCCGTGCCGCTTCTGGACGCATGGCGACCCGCAGGCCGAGGTGAACCGCGGCGTCAATTGCGTGAAGGGCTACTTCCTCTCCAAGATCATGTACGGCGAGGACCGGCTGAAGACACCGCTCCTTCGCATGCGCAACGCCCGCTACGACAAGTCGGGCGAATTCACCCCGGTGTCGTGGGACCAGGCCTTCGACGTCATGGCGCAGCAGTGGAAGGCGGCGCTGAAGGCGAAGGGGCCTTCGTCGGTGGGGATGTTCATGTCCGGCCAGTCGACGATCTGGGAAGGCTACGCGGCGGCGAAGCTGATGAAGGCGGGCTTCCGCTCGAACAACATCGACCCCAACGCGCGCCACTGCATGGCGAGCGCCGCGGTCGCCTTCATGCGTACCTTCGGCATCGACGAGCCGATGGGATGCTACGACGACATCGAGCACGCCGACGCCTTCGTGCTGTGGGGCTCCAACATGGCGGAGATGCACCCGATCCTCTGGCAGCGCGTCGCCGACCGGCGGCTGGGGCACCCGCACGTCAAGGTCGCCGTGCTCTCGACCTACGAGCACAGGAGCTACGACCTCGCCGACCTCGCGCTCACCTTCGTGCCGCAGACCGACCTC
>JAQSVY010000359.1 GCA_029266935.1 Burkholderiales bacterium | reverse complement strand
CAGGCGCACGCCGTACTTCTTCACGTAGCGGTTCGACTGGATGCCGGCCTTGTGCTTGTCGAAGCGCACGTCGGGATCGAGGCCGGTCATGCCGACATACACGCAGGGCCTGTCGGGGTTGTAGTGCGGGTTCGCCCTCTGAAACTTGCGCTCGTAGAGCACCTCGCGAGAGAGCTCGACGACGTAGACGCCGTAGTGGTGCCGACCGCCTTTTCGTGCGCTTCGCGTACTAGGTGGTGCCGCGGAACGCGTCCTGCCCCGGCGCGTAGCTCACGTTGGTGACGCCCGGGTTGCGGTTTACGAGCGGGCGGTTGAAGAGCGGGTGCTTCATGCTGCGCACCTCGTGCTCGATCTGGAAGAGCTTGCGGCCGTCCTTGGGGTCGACGATCCACTGGAAGCGCCACTCGTTGGCGTCGGCTTCCATGGTGATGAGATCGCGCGCCTTCAGCCACTCGTAGGGCTTGCCGAAGTCGGCGATATAGACCTGGATGTGGTGCCCGTCGTACTCCGGAATTGGCGTAGAGGTCTCCGAGAAGACCAGGCGCTGATTGCGCCCGACGTCCACAACGGCTCTGCTTTCCTTGAGAACGGCTGGAGCCAGCATCACTTCTCGGTAGAAGCGCGCGATGCCTTCGGCGCTGCCCGGCGGCACATCGAAGTCGACGTACACGAGCCCGAGGTCGATGCGGCCGAACTCGGCGGCGGGCGCGTGGCAGCGCACGCGGTTGCCCCACGGGCAGGTCGCCTCGACGGCGCCGCCGGCGTCGCGCCAGGAGAATCGGGTCTTGGCCTCGGGCGCGATGCGTTTGAGCTCGGCGGCGACGAGCTGCAGGCGCGTCTTGAGCGCGTCCAGGTCCGGAACCACGAAGCCGATCGTGCCGCGCAGCACTTCGGGCCTCGGCTTCGGCCCCCGGCTCGGCAGGTGCGCCTGCGTGCGGCCGAAGTTGACCCACATGTTGTCGAGGCCCGGAAAGAGGTAGGGGTCGCGCGTGCCGCCCAGCCCGACGACGTAGAAGAGCGTGGCCAGGCGCTGGTCGTCGTGGATGACGTTGAAGTGCTCGAGGTAGACGATGTTGCCCACCGTCTGCGCGGCGCGGTCGTACTGCTTCACTTTTTCCGGGGCATTCATGACCCTAGTTTATCCCCCAGATACGCCGGGCAAAGTCGGGGTAGTCCGGGGCGACCTGCTTCGCTACCGCGGTGCGCAGCAGGCGCAGCTCCTCGTCCGACGGCGCTGGGGTCTCCCCCACGTCAGGGGCGACGTCGTAATCGAAGCCGGTTGCAGCCGCTATGGATTTCGCATCTTCACCGGGGTGAAAGGACTGCAGAAGAAACTTCTTCTCGTCCTTCTGCCAGGAGAAGAGCGCCTTGCCGGTGAGCAGCGCCCTCGGGGTGCCGCGCGCCGAGACGAACTCGACCTTCGGCACCAGCGTGCGGCGCGAATGCTCCTCGCGGAAGAGGATCGTGCCCGGGACCATCGGGTACATGAAGGCGGAGCCGAAGGAGCCGGGAAAGCGCCGCCCCTCGGCGCGCACCAGGTTGATGGCGCCGCTGCCGTCGATCTGCGCGCCGCCGAGGAAGAAGGTGTCGACCCGCCCCTGCCCCGCCAGGTCGAAGAGCTCGCGCGAGCCTTCGGTGAAGGGATTCGCGGCGCGGCGCTGCTGCAAGGAAACACGCAGTTGCGGGTTACTGATTCGGGATAAGAAACAACCGGAAGCCGGTATAGGCGACGAGGCTCCTATCGCCGCGTGACGGGAGCCTTCCACCAGCCGCGCGATCACGCAGGCAGGCGAGAAGCTCTTCCTTGGCGTAAGGACCCATTCGTCCAGGTAGCGCTGGAAGCCTTCGCGCGTCTTCGCGGCCTTGGCGTAGAGGGAGAGGTGCGTGTCGTCGACGCCGTACACGCCCGGCATGCCGAGCGGCCATGCCCCTCTCTCCGCTTGAACCGCTTCTGCAACGTAAACGGAGGAAATTACGCCTGGCGCAAGCAGCTCGTCTTCGAGCATGTCGCCCCTGCGCAGCTCCTCGAAGGTGACGAAGGTCTGCTTCGCCGCGTGCGCGACCGTAGCGAGCTCGCGCCGGCGGCCGACCCAGACGTTGCCCGCCTCGTCGGCCCAGCGCGCGTGGAAGAGCGCGACGTCGGGCCTGAGCGCCGGGACAATGAGAAGGTTGTTCTCAACTTTCCAGTCCGGACGGAAATTCACCAGGTCGGACCCCAGGACACCGGGTAGCGGCATGTACGGCACGCCCTTCTCGGCGGCCTGCAGCGCGGTGTGGATCGCCGGGCAGGTGGCGTCGCGCACCACGATCTCGCCCTTCTCCACGGCCTCGGTGAAGCGCTGCGCGAGGCCCGCCTCGCCGAGCGACACCGCGCTCGTCTCGACCTCCGCCACGCAGCCCGCGCCGATGAGGAGATCCGCCGACATGCCCAGGATGGGGACGCCAAGGAGCTTGAGCTTCTTCGCCTTGCGCCGAATGAGCGCGCGAACCGTCTCCATTGAAACCAGGGAGTAGTCCGGCGGCAGCGCGAGGAGCGCGCCGTCGGGGATGCGCACGGCGAGGATGTCGCTCATGCGGCGTGGTCGTGCATGGTCAGCAGGAGGATCCTCCAGGTGCCGTCGAACCTGTAGAGATTGTAGGTGAAGGTCGACTCCCAGAGCGTCTTGCCGTTCGCGTCCTGGTAAGCCCAGTGGACGGTGGCAATGGCGCTGTTGCGCCCCACCGACTGCTCGATGAAGGAGAGCATCTCGCACTTACGGAAGCCGCGCTCGCGATAGGCCCTGTCCACGCTGGCAAAGAACGCCTCGGCGTCCCGGCGCGTGGCGTTAAGGCGAATGCTGCCGGCGCGGGCGGTGATGCAAGGCTCGCCGTAGAACGCGGCGATGGCGGCGGGCCCCTGCGTAAAAGCGTCGCCGTAGGCCTGGAAGAAGGCCCGCGCCTCGCTCATGTGCCGGGTTTCATGCGCACTTGCCGGCCGGCATGGCGCGCACCGTGGGCTTGACCGGCCCTTCGCTGCCGCTCGCATCGAGGGTTCCGAGACTCATCTCGCCCCCGCAGACACTGCATCTCTTCCTCATGCACCCCTCCGATCATGAGAAAAACGTGGTCTGTCCCTGCTTTATGCGGTGCCGCCCACGGTGAGGCCGTCGATCTTGAGCGTCGGTTGGCCGACGCCGACCGGCACGCTCTGGCCTTCCTTGCCGCAGGTGCCGATGCCCCAGTCGAGCTGCAGGTCGTTGCCGATCATGCTGACGCGCGTGAGCGCTTCGGGGCCGTTGCCGATCAGCGTGGCGCCCTTGACCGGGTAGGTGACCTTGCCGTTTTCGATCATGTAGGCCTCGGCCGCGGAGAAGACGAACTTGCCGTTGGTGATGTCGACCTGGCCGCCGCCGAAGTTCGAGGCATAGATGCCCTTCTTCACGCTCTTCAGGATCTCCTGCGGGTCGTGGTGGCCCGCGAGCATGCAGGTGTTGGTCATCCTCGGCATGGTGAGGTGGGCGAACGACTCGCGCCGCGCGTTGCCGGTGAGCGGCATCTTCATCAGCCGCGCGTTCAGGCTGTCCTGCATGTAGCCGCGCAGCACGCCGTCCTCGATGAGCACGGTGCGCTGCGT
>JAQSVY010000085.1 GCA_029266935.1 Burkholderiales bacterium | reverse complement strand
CCCCTGCCCTCGACTGACACGAAGGCGGTGCCGACCTTCGCGTCCCTCGGCCTGTACTGGAAACCGCCCTCCAACCCCGGCACCGCCGGCTGCGAGGTGCGCTACCGCAAGACGGGCGAGTCGTCCTGGAAGCAGGCGCTGGCGATGTGGTACGACTCGCGCAACAGCGAGTGCCGCGGCAGCATCGTCAACCTCGCGGCGGGCAGCGAGTACGAAGTGCAGTTCGCCATGCCGGGCAAGTCGCCTTCGGCAGGCCTGAAGGCAAGGACGTGGTCGGAGAACTTCCCGATCGCGAAGACCGTGCAGGTGCAAAGCGGCTCGCAGACCCTCAACATCACCGAGGGCGGCACGGCGAGCGGCTACGTGCTCTACACCGGTCCGGCCACCCGCGACGCGGGCGACGCCCAGACCAACAACGTCGTCATCTCGGCCTCGTACGTCATCGTGCGCGGGCTGACGCTGAAGGGCGCCAAGCAGGACGCGGTGTCCATCAAGGAGGGCGCGACCAACGTGGTGATCGAGGGCAACGACATCAGCGGGTGGGGCCGCTACAGCCGCACCAACTCCGAAGGCTGGAAGATCGGCATGAACAAGGATGCCGGCATCGCCACTTGGTGCAACACCGCTCCCTCGACAAAGCGCGTCATCATCCAGCGCAACAAGATCCACCACCCGCGCTACGGCGCGAACAGCTGGTCCGAGGGTCATCCGCTGGGGCCGAACGCCTTCTTCTCGCACGACTGCGGCGGCGAATTCGTGATCCGCTACAACGAGATCTACAGCGACTGGGGCCGCTACTTCAACGACGCAATCGGCGGCGAGTCGAATTTCTCCGACCGCGGGGTGCCCAACGCCGACAGCGACATTTACGGCAACAGGATCAGCCACGCCTGGGACGACGGCATCGAGGCCGAGGGCGCGAACCGCAACGTGCGCATCTGGGGCAACTACCTGGACAACACCGCGACCGGCATCGCCACCACCGCGACCCACATCGGGCCGGTGTACGTGTTCCGCAACGTGCAGAACCGCAGCCGCATGTACTCGCAGGTATCGCTCGACCAGGACAGCCGCAACGGCTTCGCCAAGTCGGGCTCGACCTCGAGCTACGGCAACGGCCGTCGCTACGTGTTCCACAACACCACGCTGCAGGCAGTGCAGAGCGGCGCGCAGTACCCGCTCGGCGTGGGCAACGGCCTCAAGGGCAACAGCAACCAGCCCATGACGAACACCGTGTCGCGCAACAACATCTACCACGTGTGGAAGTCCTGGTGGCCCTCAATCATCGACAACGGCGGCGCCGGCAACGACCTCGACCACGACCTGGTGAACGGCAGCGTGAGCGCGTATTCGGGCGCCGAAGCGAACCGCGCCGTGGGTACGCCGATCTACCAGTCGGGCCACGGCTGGCAGAGCGAGGCGAACGGGCAGTACCAGCTTGCGCCGAACAGTCCGGGGTACGGCCGCGGCGCGAAGATTCCAAACTTCAACGATGGCGTTACGGCGCCGGACATGGGCGCGCACCAGTCGGGCGCGTCGGCCATGAAGTTCGGGGTGAGGTAGCCATGCGGCGCCAGGCCGGATTCACACTGCTCGAGCTGCTGGTCGTCATCGTGATCATCGGCCTGCTCGCCGGGTACGTAGCTCCGCGCTACTTCTCCCAGGTGGGAAGGTCCGAGGTCCAGGTGGCGCGCTCGCAGATCGACTCGCTAGAGAAGGCGCTCGACCAGTACCGCCTCGACGTGCGGCGTTATCCGAGCCCCGAGGAAGGCCTCGAGGCCCTGGTGGCGAAGCCCGCAAGCGCGGCGAACTGGAACGGGCCCTACCTCAAGAAGGCGGTGCCCGCCGATCCGTGGGGACGGCCGTACATGTACCGGGCCCCGGGCTCGAAGCCCGGCCACGAGTTCGAGGTGGTCTCCTTCGGCCGCGACGGCAAGGCCGGCGGCAGCGGCGAGGACGCCGATATCGGCATCTATTGACGACACCGGCTCAGCTTGCAAAAGGCGGTTTCTTCTTCAAGCCTAATTAGGATAGGAAGGGAAAAGGGAGATGCAGCAGTTCAGCATCCACGCGGTCGACCCGCAGCGCAACATCGTCTCACTCGAGCTCGAAGCACCGAGCGAAGCGCTCGCGCGCGAGCAGGCGCGCGGCCGGGGCCTGGAGGTGTTCGCGCTCGAGGCGAAAGGCGGCCGGCTCGCCGCGCTGCGGCTGCGCCGCAGCGGCGCGTTCTCGGCGACGCTTTTCTCCCTGGAGCTGACGACGCTGCTCGAGGCGGGGCTCAACCTCGTCGAGGCGCTGCAGACCCTTGCCGAAAAGGACGCCCACGGCGAGCGCCACGAGGTGCTCGCCGTCGTGCTCGACGCGATCCACCGCGGCGAGCCGTTTTCGCAGGCGGTCGCCGCCCTGCCCGGGCACTTCTCGCCGCTCTACGTGGCGACGGTGAAGGCCGCCGAGCGCACCGGCAGCCTGCGCGAGGCGCTCGAGCGCTACCTTGCCTACCAGGAAGAGCTCGGGCGGGTGAAGAAGAAAGTGGTCTCGGCCAGCATCTACCCGGCCATCCTCGTGACGGTGGGCGCGCTGGTGCTCGCCTTCCTGGTCTTCTACGTCGTGCCGCGCTTCGCGCGCGTCTACGAGGGCATGGCAGGAACGCTGCCGCTGTTCTCCAGGCTGCTCCTCGCCTTCGGCAGCTTTGTGGGCAATCACTGGGTCTTGATGGTTCTGACTCTGCTTTCAGCCCTGGGGGTGTCGCTTTGGGCATTTTTCCAGCCGGCGTTCCGCAGCTGGCTCAGTGTGCGCCTCTGGCAGCTGCCTGCGCTCGGCGAGCGCATGAAGGTCTACCAGCTCTCGCGCGTGTATCGCACCACCGGCATGCTGCTGTGCGCCGGCGTGCCAGCGCTGCGCGCGCTCGACATGGTGCAGGGGCTGCTCGGGGCGCACCTGCGGCCGGGCCTCGCGCAGGCGATGCGCCTCATCGAGCAGGGCCGGCCGATGTCGGACGCGCTCGGCGCGGCGGGCCTCGCCACGCCGGTCGCCACGCGCATGATGCGTGTGGGCGAGAGGAGCGGCGACATGGGCCGCATGCTCGGGCAGATCGCGCGCTTCCACGACGACGAGGTGGCGCGCTATGTCGAATGGTTCACGCGCGCCTTCGAGCCGGTGCTGATGGCCTGCCTCGGCCTCGCCATCGGCCTGGTAGTGGTGCTGATGTACATGCCGATCTTCGAGCTCGCGGGCAGCCTGCAATGAGCGCCGACCTCGCCGAGCTCGCCTCGCGCCTGCGCATGGCCAGCATGGCCCTCGAGACCATGCGCGCCTGCGCGCCGGCGTTCGACCTCGTCGCCTACGCCGAGGCGTCGCGGCGTGGCTGCGTGGCGCTGCGCGACGACGCCGGCCAGGTGTCGGTAGTGCTCGGCGACCCGTACGACCTCGACACGCAGGACTGGATCGAGGAGCGGCTCGCCGCGCCCTTCCGCTATGGCCTGGCGCGGCGCGAGGATGTGGCCGCCTACCTCGAGGAGCAGGAAGCCGGCCTGAAGGCTCTCGATGGTGTCGCAGGAGACCTCACCGATCGGACAATTTCTTCTCATGTCACGCCCGAGATTTCCTTCGAGGCCGCCGCCGAGGGCGACGGCACGGTGGTGCGCCTGGTCGCCTCGACGCTCTACGACGCGCTGAAGACCGGCGCGAGCGACGTGCACCTCGAGTCGACCGGCGCCGGCCTCGCCATCAAGTACCGCGTCGACGGCGTGCTCACGCCGGCGCAGGCGGTGCCGGGCGCCGAGCTCGCCGAGCAGGTGATCTCGCGCATCAAGGTCATGTCGGAGCTCGACATCGCCGAGCGCCGGGTGCCGCAGGACGGGCGCTTCAAGGCGCGCCGCGACGGCCGCGAGATCGACTTCCGCGTCTCGATCATGCCGAGCGTGTTCGGCGAGGACGCGGTGCTGCGCATCCTCGACCGGCGCGCGCTTTCCGACCAGCTGCAGGGGCTGACCCTGGATGCACTGGGATTTTCTTCCGAGATGAAGATTTCCCTGAGAAACCTTGCCAGCCAGCCCTACGGGATGGTGCTGGTGACTGGCCCGACCGGCAGCGGTAAGACCACCACGCTCTACGCGGTGATCAGCGAGTCGAACAAGGGCCAGGACAAGATCATCACCATCGAAGACCCGGTCGAGTACCAGCTGCCCGGCGTGCTGCAGATCCCCGTGAACGAGCAAAAGGGCCTGTCCTTCGCGCGCGGCCTGCGCTCGATCCTGCGCCACGACCCTGACCGCATCATGGTAGGGGAGATCCGCGACCCGGAAACCGCCGAGATCGCGATCCAGTCCGCGCTCACCGGCCACCTCGTCTACACCACGGTGCACGCGAACAACGCCCTCGACGTGCTCGGCCGCTTCGTGCACATGGGGATCGACCCGTACAACCTGGTATCGGCGCTGAACGCCGTGATGGCGCAACGCCTCGTTCGGCTCCTCTGTGCGTCCTGTAAAGGCAAAGGTTGCAAGGAATGCAGAAACACCGGCTATCGCGGCCGCAAGGCCATCGGCGAGCTGCTGGTGCTGAACGACGAGATGCGCGAGCTGATCGTGGCGCGCGCGCCGGCGAGAAAGCTCAAGGAGGCGGCGTGCGCCGCGGGCACCGTGCCGCTGCGCGAGGCCGCGCTGCGCCTCGTCGAGGCCGGCGATACAACAATCGAGGAGATCAACCGTGTTACTTTCGTGGCGTAGCAAGCGTCTGCGCATCGGGCTGGGGCCCGACCGCATCCTCCTCAGCGGCGCGAAGGCGATCGACGTGCCGCAGGGCGACGGCGGCTGGCGCGTCGCGCTGCCCGCCCTCGACGCAGTGCTCGCCGAGCGCAAGGGTGCCGAGGCGAGCGTGGTGCTCGCCGACGCCTTCGCCCGGTACGTGCTCCTGCCGTGGAACGAGACGCTGAAGAGCGCCGAGCAGTGGCTCGCGCTTGCGCGCCACCGCTTCGCCGGCCTGCACGGCGCGCGCGCCGCGGAGTGGGAAGTGAAGGTGAGCGAGACCGCTCCCGGGGGCGCGCGACTCGCCTGCGCGATCGACAAAGAATTGCTCGAACAGATGAAGGGGAAGTTTTCCGCTGCTGAGCTGCGGCTGGTTTCGGTCCAGCCGTTCCTCGTCGCCGGCTACAACCGCATCCGCGCGAGCGTCGGCGGCGGCTCCTGCTGGGTGGTGGTCGAGGAGCGCGGCCGCCTGACGCTGGTGCTGATCCAGCGCGGCGCGTGGCTCGCCATCCGCAGCCGGCGCTGCGACGAGCGCTGGCGCCTGATGCTGCCCGAGATGCTCGAGCGTGAAAGCGCGTTCCTCGGCATCTCCGAGCCCTGCACGCGCGTGATCGTCTGCGCGCAAGACGGCTTCGACACCGAGATGAACGAGAACTGGTCCGCGCGCGCGCTCAGCTACCGCGACCTGGCGCTCGCCGCGGAGTAAATGTGATGAAGCACGGATACCGGCGATGACGCGCAAACAAGGATGCTGAAGCGACTCGACATCGACTTCGCGCGCGGCGCGCGGCGCTCGCGCTGGGCCGGCCACGCGCTGCTCGCCGTCGCGGTCGCCGCGGCGGCGCACGCGGGCGCGAGCTACATCGAGCTCGCCCGCTCGGTGCGCGACGCCGAGGCGAAGCTCGCCCGTGTCTCGCCGGGGACGCGGCCGGCGCGGCCGGCCCAGGCCTCCACCGAAGAGCTCGCCGCGGCGCGCGACGCGGTGCAGCGCCTGACGCTGCCCTGGGGCGCCCTCTTCGGCGCGCTCGAGTCCGCCTCTAGCGACCAGGTGGCGCTGCTCGCGATCGAGCCCGATCCGCGCGCCGGCACCGTGACCATCTCCGGTGACAGCAAGGATTACCTCGCCGCGCTGACCTACGTGCTCAACCTGCGGCAGGCCGAGGCGCTCTCCAGCGTGCAGCTGGTGCGCCACGAGCAGAAGAGCAAGGACCCGCAGCGGCCGGTGTCGTTCTCCATTTCCGCAACCTGGGCAGACCGGCTGGCCGCCTTCTACCGCTTCCTCGAGCGCAAGGAGGAGACGACCGACTGGCTCGCCAAGCTGCACGGCATCGCGCGCGCGAGCGGCGTGGAGCTGCGCTCGGCCGTCTACCGCACGCAGGCGGCCGGCGCGCGCCTCGAGCGCTACGAGATCGTGCTGCCGGTGAGCGGCAGCTACGCGCAGGTCCGCGACTTCCTGAAGCGCGCGCTGGTCGAGATCCCGGTGCTGTCGCTCGACAAGGTGTCGCTCAAGCGCGAGTCGCGCAACGACGCTCGGGTGCAGGCAGAGCTGCGCCTCGCCATCCACAGGATGCGGCCATGAAAGCCGGCATCAAGAAGGTCCTTGTTGTTCTCGGCGTGCTCGGCCTGCTCGCCTCGGTGGTCGCCGGGCGCGAGAAGCCCGCCGCGCCCGCCGTGGTGGAGCCCGCCGCGCGCCTCGCGGCGCGCATCGAGCTCGACCTGGCGAAGCTCGAGAGCCGCGGCGAGGAAGCCAAGGACGCGGTCGCCAAGGCGGACCCCTTTGCGCAGAAGAGCTTCGCGCCGCCCGCCGAGGCCGCGCCGCCGCAGCCGCCGGCCAAGCCCGCGGCGCCGCCGCTACCCTTCGTGTACCTCGGCAAGGTAATCGAGGACGGCAAGCTCGCCGTGTTCCTGTCGCGCGGGGAGGAGAACCTCAGCGTCA
>JAQSVY010000084.1 GCA_029266935.1 Burkholderiales bacterium | reverse complement strand
GCGAGCAGCGGCTGCAGGTAGTGGCGAAGCATCCGATGCAAGTCTAACCGCTGCCCAGAGAGCAACGGCTGCCCCGTGCGCATGCCGGGGCCTCGGAAGGGCTCCTAAGGCTGCTTACTTCCCTGGCTCGATGAAAAGATGGTCCGTCGGGCCCACGAGCACGGCATCAGACCGACCATAGCAGCGGGGCATATTGCTTGCTACAGGCACTATCGTGAACCGGATCCTCGCTAACACTCTCGTCGCCTATCGCTGGGCTGGCCTTCGCTATGCGGCGCGGTACTTCGTGCGCTGCGCTGTAGGGAAAAACCGGACCGCGCAGTAATCAGCGCTGGGCGCTGGCCTGCTGTGCGTGGGGCATTGAGTAGGACACCGGCGGGACGGGGTGCGGGGAAGTCACGTCGGCAGTAACGAGTGCGATGAAGATGATGGTCGGAAGCATCATAAGCGCGAACTGTAAGAAGCTTTTCATCGCATGCTCCTTGTTGCTGACTGCACAGTAGCCCAAGGCCCGGCCGCTTTCTATGAAGCGCTTGGCCGCCGGGATGCGACTAATTCACCTGTTGCCGGACGTCGCTCCCTAGCTTTACTTGCGGGCCGTCGACATCTCGTAGCCGCCTACGATCGCGGCATTCGCCTCTGCGGCCGCGTGCCGTTCACCGACGATGGCCTGGTACTCGGCGGACCGGTACCACTCGCGGGCCGCCTGCACGGAATCGAATTCCAGAATGACGGTGCGCCTTCCGTGCCACTGGCCTTCAATCACCTCCGGATCGTCATAGACCACGATGGGCCGACCTCCCGACTGAAGGATCGTCGGCACCGCCTTCTGCACGTAGCCGTCGTAGCCGGCCTGGTCGCGAATCGTTTCCGTGAAGATCGCATAGCCTTTGGGCATCCTCGCCTCCTGGTCAAAGGGATCAGGATGCCCGTATAGCACCGCCCGGCACGCGAGTTAAGTTCAGGAAATGAACCTAGGAAACCGCGTCGAAGCAGAAGAGCAGGTAGGTGCTCCCTTGAGAGATGCCCGGTGAAGACGGGCCCGGTCTCTGGGGAAACTCGGCGTTACAACTGGTAACACAGGCGGCGTGCCAAATGCCGGGACGTGCGGTCATAGCGATGGCATTACCCCCAAAACCTACAAGGAGCTTGAAGTGAAAACAGTCCGTACCCTCCTCATCGGCGCAGCCGCGGCTGCCGCCCTCGCGCTCGGCTCGGCCGCGCTCGCCCAGGAAGCGAAGCCGGGCGAGAAACCTGCAGAGCAGGCGGCCGGCTGCGCCGAAGGCGGCCGCGGCGCCCACGGCATGCAGCAGATGCGCGAGCGGCACGCCATGCGTGCCGGCCAGCACGGGAAGCGCCAAGGGCGGCAGCAGAACCGCGAAAAGCACGAGCACCAGGAGCACCAGGAGCTCAAGTAGGCGATCTTGACCTGCATCAACATCCGACCCTGGGTCGGGGGCAACATAGGGGACACCACCTGCAAGGAGATCCCGATGAGCAACCTGACCCGCTACAACCCGTTCGACGAAATGTTCAACGAATTCTCCAAGGGCTTCTGGGTGAAGCCCCTGGCCTTTCCCGCCGAGACCGAGCTGAAGATGAAGCTCGACGTCAAGGAAGACGAGAAGGGCTACACCGTCCAGGCCGAGGTGCCCGGCGTGAAGAAGGAGGACATCCAGGTCGACATCGACGGCAGCCAGGTGTCGGTGCGCGCCGAGCTGAAAAAGGAAAAGGAGGAGAAGAAAGGCGAGAAGATCGTCTACAGCGAGCGCAGCTACGGCATGGTGTCGCGCAGCTTCACGCTGCCGGTCGAGGTGGACGAGAAGGGCGCCAAGGCCGAGTACAAGGACGGCGTGCTCAATTTGATGCTGCCCAAGAAGTCCAACGGCGCCGCGAAGCGCATCGCCGTCTCCTGAGCGCCTGCTTCCATTGCGGCCTGCCGGTCCTGGAGCCCGGCAGGCACCGCGCTTTTCTTCTCGGAGCGCAGCGCGAGCTTTGCTGCGCCGGCTGCGAGGCGGTCGCCTCGACCATCGTCGCGGGCGGTTTCGAGCGCTACTACGAGGCGCGGACGGCCAACGCTCCCCGCGCCGCTGCCGTTCACGATGTTGATTTTCGAGAACCGGCAAATGGCGAAGCTTCGCTGATCCTCGAGCGCGTTACCTGCGGCGCCTGCCTGTGGCTGATCGAGCAGGTTCTGCGCCGACTCGCGGGGGTTGCCAGTGTCCACGTGAACTTCACGACCCAGCGCGCGCAGGTCGCCTGGGACCCGTCGCGGACCAGCCTGGCGAAGATCATCGCCGCGGTGCGCGAGGTCGGCTACGACGCCTGCCCGTACGAGCCGCGCCGCCACGAAGCGCGCGAGCGGCGCGAGCGCCGCGCCGAGCTGTGGCGCCTGTTCGTCGCCGCCTTCGGCGCCATGCAGGTGATGATGTATGCCTTCCCGGCCTATGTGGGCGAGGTTGCACTGGCAGACACGCAGTTGATGCGCTGGGCGAGCCTGGTGATCACGCTTCCGGTGCTCGCCTTCGCCTGCCGGCCGTTCTTCGCCGGGGCGCGCCGCGAGCTCGCGAACGCGCGCCTCGGCATGGACACGCCCATCGCGCTCGGCCTCGCCGGCGGCTTCACCGCGAGCGCCTGGGCGACGCTCACGGCGAGCGGCGAAGTCTATTTCGACTCGATCAGCATGCTCGCCTTCCTGCTCCTTGCCGCGCGCCTGGCCGAGGGGACGCTGCGTCGGCGCGCCGCGAGAGAGCTGGATCCGCTGCTGAACGGCGTTTCACAGGAAGACATTCCCATCGGGAAAATACTGAGCGTCGCCCCTGGCCAGCGCTTTCCCGCCGATGGCGTGGTGGAAAGCGGGCGCTCGAGCGCCGACCAGTCGCTGCTCACCGGCGAGTCGCGAGCCGTGCCCAAGGGCGTCGGCGACCGCGTGGTCGGCGGCTCGGTGAATCTCGAGCAGCCGCTCGTCGTGCGCGTCACGCATGCCGGGGCGGATACCCAGGCCGCCGCCATCGCGCGGCTCGCCGAGCGCGCGGCAGCGAGCCGGCCGCGGCTCGTCGAAGCGGCCGATCGCGTCGCGCGCGTGCTCACCCCTGTGGTGATCGCCGGGGCGGCGCTCGCCTGGCTGTATTCGGGCAACCCGTGGATCGCGGTCGCGGTCCTGGTGGTCACCTGCCCATGCGCCCTCGCGCTCGCGGCGCCGGTGGTGCTGACACGCGCCGCCGGGCAGCTGCTCGCGAGCGGCGCGCTGCTCACGCGCTCGCGCGCGCTCGAGGCGCTTGCGAAGGTGACCGACGTAGTGATCGACAAGACCGGCACGCTCACCGAAGGCCGCCTGGCGCTCAAGCGCACGTACGTCCTCGGAAGGCTCGGCGAGGGGCAATGCCTGGCGCTCGCCGCCTCGCTGGAAGCGTCGAGCCGCCATCCGATCGCGCGCGCCTTTTCGGGCATCGACACGATCCCGGTCGAAGCACGCCACGCCGTCGGCGAGGGCATCGAGGCGCGCGTCGACGGGAGCCTCGTGCGCATTGGCAGCAGGGACTTTTGCGCGTCACTATGCAGTTCATCGAGAGATGAATCTCAGTGGAGAGATGAATCTCAGTGCTCTGTATTCCTCGCCGATGAGTCCGGGTGGCTGGCGGCTTTCGAGCTCGAGGACCAGCTGCGGCCGGACGCTAGACGGGTGATCGACGAGATGGCGCAGGCGGGCCTCACGGTGCATCTCGCGAGCGGCGATACGCCCGAGGCGGTAGCCGCGGTGGCCGCGCGCCTGGGCGTCGTGCGCTGCCAAGGCGGCATGACGCCGCAGGCGAAGCACGACTACGTTGCGCGCCTGCAGGCCGAAGGCCGGGTGGTGGCGATGATCGGCGACGGCGTGAACGACGCGCCGGTGCTCGCGCGCGCCGACGTTTCCTTCGCTATGGGCGCGGGCGCCGACGCTGCGCAGCTCAAGGCCGACGTAGTGCTGCCGGGGAACCGGCTTGATGCGATCCTCGAGTCGTTCTCGCTGGCAAGAAACGCCATGCGCATGGTGCGGCAGAATCTTGGCTGGGCGCTCGCCTATAATGCGGTGGCGCTTCCGCTCGCTGCCGCAGGCTGGATCGGACCGTGGGAAGCGGCGCTCTTCATGGGCGCAAGCTCCGCCGCAGTACTGCTCAACGCTTCGCGCCCCCTGGCGGGCGCCGCCCCATGGAAAGCCTTCTCCTTCTCGTCCCTCTCTCGGTCGCCCTCGTACTCCTGATCGGCGCCGTGTTCTGGCGCGCGCTGCAGTCGGGGCAGTTCGACGACCTCGAGCGCCCGGCGCACGACGTGCTGGACGACGACGATCGCCCGCGATGAGGGCGATGCGCCTGCATGCTGCGGCCGAGCCGCTGTCTGCCGATACGCTCGAGGTGCCCCGACCCGGCGCCGGGCAGGTCCTCGTTCGCGTCAAGGCCTGCGGCGTTTGCCGCACTGACCTGCACATCGTCGACGGTGAGCTCGCGGGCGTGCCCTGCCCGATCACGCCTGGTCATGAGGTAGTCGGCGTGGTGGAGGCGGGCGGCGAGAGATTCGCTCCCGGGAGCAGGGTGGGCATCCCCTGGCTCGGCTGGACCTGCGGCGAGTGCCAGTACTGCCGCGGCAGCCGCGAGAACCTGTGCGAACGCGCGCGCTTCACCGGCTATCACCTGCCGGGCGGCTACGCCGAGCATCTGGTGGCCGACGAGCGCTTCTGCCTTGCTCTTCCGCAACGATATCCGGACGCGCAGGCCGCACCGCTCCTTTGCGCCGGACTGATCGGTTTTCGGTGTTACACAAAAACAAATGATTCTCGCGTGATCGGGCTGTATGGCTTCGGCGCCGCCGCGCACATCCTGGCGCAGCTCGCGCGGGCGGAAGGCAGAACGGTTTTCGCCTTCACGAAGAAGAATGACCTGCAAGGACAGCGATTCGCGCTCCACTGCGGCGCGCACTGGTCGGGCGGCTCCGACGAGCCGCCGCCCGAGCCGCTCGACGCCGCCATCATCTTCGCGCCCGTAGGTTCTTTGGTAATTGATGCATTAAGGAATACGAAAAAGGGTGGCCGCGTGATCTGTGGCGGCATCCACATGAGCGACATCCCCTCGTTCCCCTATGCGGATCTGTGGGGCGAGCGGCGCATCGAGTCGGTCGCGAACCTCACGCGTGAAGACGGCGCCCGCTTCATGGAAATCGCGAACAATGTCGCCCTGAGGACCGAAGTGACCACCTATCCCCTGGAAAAGGCCAACGCTGCGCTCGCGGACCTGAGGCAGGGACGCCTGAGCGGCGCCGCGGTGCTGACGCCCTAGCCGCCATGGCGAGCTCCACCCGCTCCAGGGCGACGCTGTGGCTGGGCGCTTTCACCGGCTTCTACCGGCCGGCGGCGGAGGAGCTGCGCCTGCTCGACCCGGTCTCGAAGTTCCTCTACGCCTCGCGCAGCGTGATCCTGGTGATCTCGGCGCAGGCGGCGATCATCGCCGGCCTGCTCGCGGCGGTCGACGGGCGCTTTCGCGCCGGCGCCTTTGTGCTCGTCCTGGTCGGCCTGGTGGTGGCGCACATGATCAGCAACCTCAGCAACGATTACTTCGGCTACAAGCGCGGGCACGATACGCCCGACTCGCCAAGGATGCGCTATACCGTGCATCCGCTCGCGAGCGGCGTGCTCGAGCGCCGGCACCTGCTCACCGGCCTCGCGATCCTCGCCTCGCTGGGCGCCGCGATCGCTGCCTGGTTCATCGCCGAGCGCGGCTGGGTCGCCGCCGGCTTCGTCACCGGCGGCGTGGCGCTGATGTTCCTCTATGACGCTGCGCCGGTGCCGCTGAAGAGCATCGGCCTGGGGGAGGCGGCGGTGTTTCTCGTCTGGGGCCCGCTCATGGTGGGCGGCGGCTACGCGGTGATCGCTGGCCAGGTTTCGCTGGACGCGATCTATGCCTCGCTGCCCTATGGACTCGGCGTCATGTCGATCCTGACCGGCAAGCACATCGACCAGCGGGAATTCGACGCCGGCAAGGCGAACCGCACGTTGCCGGTCCTCATCGGCGAGCGCGCCGCGCGCGCCTTGAATGTGGTTACGGTGGGGCTCATCTACGTGGTGATCGCCGCGCTCATCCTGGCGGGACGGCTCACCCCGTTCGCCGCAATCGTCGTGCTGGCGTTGCCGCGCGCTCTACGGGCGATCGCAGTCATGCGCCGGCCGCGGCCGCAGGCCGCGCCTGCCGGCTACGTCGGCTGGCCGCTCTGGTACCACCGGGTCTGCCTGCAGCACAACCGCCTGTTCGGCTGGCTGTACATCGCCGGCCTGGCGGCCGGCGCGCT
>JAQSVY010000083.1 GCA_029266935.1 Burkholderiales bacterium | reverse complement strand
CAGCTTGATGCAGCCCTCCCTCAAGGCGCCCGCGAGCGTGCGCCGGCCGAGCACCACTTCGGTGAAGGCCCGCAGGTCCGCGACGACGACGACATCCGTGTCGTAGCCGGGATCCTTGACGCAGACCTCGACGTCGTCGGGCTGCCGGGCGAGCAGCCACCAGCTGCGGCGGGCCACCCTGGAGCCGCGCGGCAATCCGTGGAAGTCGAAGCGCAGCAGCAGGCGGCGGCGGAAGTCGCCCGGGAGCCGCAGCGAGCGGCGCAGGCTCCACATCAGCAGCTTGTCGTCGAGATCGTCGTCGGCGAGGGGGCCGGTGCGCCATTGCTGCGCCCACATGCCCATCTGCTCCACGATCGGCCGCAGCGCCTCGCCCGCGGCGGTGAGGCGGTAGCGCTCCGCGTCCTTGCGCACCATGGCCGCGGCTTCGAGCTCGCGCAGCCGCTGCGCGAGGAGCGCGCGCGACATGAGCGGGACCCCGCGCGCGATGTCGTTGAAGCGCGTGCTGCCGTACATGAGCTCGCGCAGGACGAGCGGCATCCAGCGCTCGCACAGCACCTCGGCGGCCATGGCGACGGGGCAGAACTGGCCGTAGCGCTTGCCCATGGCGGAAGTTTAGTTCAGAAATTGAACTGGCCGGCAAGGGGCGCCGGGCGCAAGGTGCTCGACGTCGCGGCCGGCAGCGGCAACACCGCCCTCGCCGCCGCACGGCGCCGCTGCGAGACCGTCGGGCTCGACTATGTGCCGTCGCTGCTCGAGCGCGCGCGGCAGCGCGCCGTGCGAGACCGTCGGGCTCGACTATGTGCCGTCGCTGCTCGAGCGCGCGCGGCAGCGCGCCGCAGTCGAGCGCCTCGACTTGCGCCTCGACGAAGGCGACGTCGAGAACCTGCCCTTCGGCGACGGGGCCTTCGACTATGTGCTGTCGACCTTCGGGGTCATGTTCGCGCCCGACCAGCAGCGCGCGGCGAGGGAGCTCGCGCGCGTCTGCCGCGCCGGCGGGCGCATCGGGCTTGCCAGCTGGACCCCCGAGGGATTCGTCGGGCAGTGGTTCCAGCTCGGCGCGCGGTATGCGCCGCCGCCCGGCGTTCGGTCTCCCCTTGTCTGGGGCACCGAGGCGGGCCTGCGCGAGCTGCTCGGGGATGTCGGGCCGATGCGGCTCGAGAAGCGCCTCTACGTGATGCGCTATGCCTCGCCCCGGCACTGGCTGGACTTCTTCCGCGCCAACTTCGGGCCGGTGCGGCGGATCTTCGAGAGCCTGGACGAAGCGCGGCAGGAGGACTACGCCGCCGAGCAGCTCGAGCTGCTCAAGCGGTTCAACCGCTCGGGCGACGAGACCCTGGTGCTGCCGGGCGAGTACCTCGAGGCGATCATCGACAGGAAATAGAATGGCTGCATGCAGATCGCAGCCGGGCTGTCGGGCACCGCGGAGCTGGTCGTGGGCGAGGAGCACACGGCGCCGAGCATCGGCAGCGGCAAGGTGCGCGTCCTTGCCACGCCGGTGATGATCAACCTGATCGAGGCCGCGGCGCTCGCCGCGGTCGAGCACCTGCTGCAGCCGGGCTACCAGAGCCTCGGCACCCACCTCGACGTGCACCACATCGCTGCGACCCCGGTCGGAATGAAGATTGTCGCCACCGCCCGCGTCATCCGCGTGGAAGGCCGAACGGTCGCCTTCGCAGTCGAAGCGCGGGATGAGAAGGATCTGATCGGCCACGGCACGCACGAGCGCGTGGTCGTGAACGTCGCCAAGTTCGACGACCGGGTGCAGCGCAAGCTCAGTAAGGTCTAGCGCCGAACAGCCAGGGATGCAGGACGAGGAAGGCGGCGTAGGCGGCGACTCCGATGCCAGGGCGCAGCCAGCCGATCTCGCGCCAGACGAGGCGATTGCGCCCCTGGGCGATGGCAACGAAGGGCACGTGGGAGGTCGCCGCGGCGAAGCGCTGGAAATCGGGATTGTCCCTTTTACGAAGGTCCATCAGGACCGTGCCGAGGGCGGCGAGGACGAGGAAGCCGCCGAAGAAGAGGATCGACTTCAGGTCGGCGCGCGCGAGAATGTGTGCGGCGGCCCAAAGCATGATCCCCCACATGAGCGGATGGCGCGTAATGCGGATCATGCCGCGCGCCGGCTCCTCGCTCTTGAGAAGCTTCTCCGCGCCGACCATGCTCGGGTTGCGCCAGTAACCGCAGACGATGAGGATGAGGGAGAAGGGCATCGCGATCAGCGGCAGCAGCCGCAGCGGCGTCCATAGCAGCAGCTCTTCCCGCGGCGCCTGCGCGTAGGCCCAGATCATCCAGCCAAGGGTGACGACAGCGAGGAGCGAATAGAGGCCGCGGTAGGGCCACTCGCCGATGGCGCCGACGAGCGCCGGGCGCAGCGGGGTGCTGCTGATGAAATGCGTGACGAGGAAACCGCCGGTGGCGAGAGCGAGAAGGGCGGTAGCGTCCATGCGCTGGGTCTCCCTGTTCTGCTCATCATATCCGCATGGCGAACCAGGCGCCCGCCACCGCGAGCGAGGCGAGGGTGACCGGCACGCCGGTGAGCGCGTGGCGCAGCCAGTCGATCTCGACGCCACGCCGGCGCGCCGCATCGACGACGATGATGTTGGCGATCGAGCCGACGATGAGGAGGTTGCCCGCAAGGGTGCTCACCAGCGCGAGCATCGGGCCCGAGAAAGGCTCGGTGGCGGCGGGAAGCAGCAGCATCACGGCGGGTACGTTGGATACTGCGTTGGACAGCACGAAGGTGGCGGCGAAGAGCGGCACCGGCGCGGCGAGCGGGGCACCGGCGTCGGCAAGGGTGGCGAGCGCGCCGCCCGCGAGCCCGGTGCGCTCGAAGGCGTGGTTGACGACAAAAAGGCCGATGAACAGCACCAGCAGCTCCCAGTCGACCAGTCCGAGCATCTTGTTGGAGTGCAGGCGCCGGCTCATGAGCAGCAGCCCCGCCCCGGTGAGTGCGGCTACCTCGCGCGGCCACGAGGTGAAGAGGAATACCATCATCAGCGCGGCGGCGACGGCAAGACCTTTTGCGGTCTGCCACGGGTCGAAAGTCGCGCAGGCGCCTTCCCGGCGCTCCGGCGCGACCTGCTTGGGCGCGGGCACGGACCTGCGCAGCTGCCAGGCAATGATTGCCCATGCGAGGACAAGGCTGAGGAGCACCGGCACCAGCGCCTCGAGCGAATAGGCGGCGAAGGGCAGCGCGAGCACCTGGCCGATGAGCATGTTCTGGGGATTGCCGATCAGCGTCGCCGCCGAGCCGATGTTCGCCGCGCAGGCGAGCCCGAGCAGGTACGGCACCGGGTCGATGCCGCGGCGCAGGCAGGCGTCGGCGAGCACCGGCGCGATGGCAAGGCAGACTACGTCGTTGCTGAACACGGCCGAGAGTGCCGCCACCGCCGCCATGGTGGCCGCCAGCAGCGCCGGCGGCGAGAGCCGCAGGCCGGCGATGCGCAGCGTCACCCAGGTATAGAAGCCGCCCAAGCGCATCTGCGCCGAGAGCACCATGAACGAGAAGAGCAGCAGCAGCGTGGGTAGGTGGATCGACAGCGCCGCCTCCTCGGGCGACAGGGCGCCGAACGCCACGAGCGCGATCGCGCCCAGCAGCGCGATGCCGGTGCGGTCGAGCTGCAGGAACGGCAGCCCGCCGAGGATCATGCCGAGGTACACGATCGCGAAGACCACCGCGACGAGCGTCACATTGTTGTTGTGCTGGTCAGGGGGTCAACGCTTTGGTCACGATCTCCGCGACGTCCTTCGACAATCCGTCCGCGTCCCGGATGCGCTCGAGCGCCGCTTTCGCCTTCTGCTGCCGCGCAGGGTCGAAGCGCTTCCAGCGGTCGAATCCGCGCGCCATGCGCGCGGCGACCTGCGGGTTGAGGCGGTTCAGCGCCAGCACCTGGTCGGCGAGGAAGGAATAGCCCTGGCCGCTCGCGGCGTGGAAGCGTACGTGGTTGGCCGAGAAGGTGCGGATGAGCGCGTAGACCTTGTTCGGCACCTTGAGGTCGAACGCCGGATGCCCCAGCAGGTGCCTTACGTTATCCAACGTCGTGGAAAGCCGTGAACCCGCTTGCACCGCGAGCCACTTGTCGACCACCAGCGGCTCATCCTTCCAGCGCGCGTAGAAGTCCTCGAGCGCGGGAAGGCGCTCCGGGCAGTCCAGGTTGGCGAGCGCCGTCAGCGCCGCCATGGCGTCGGTCATGTTGTCGGCCTTGCGGAACTGCTCCTCGCAAAGCGCCCGCATGCCGACTTCGGAGAGATAGCCGAGGCACAGGTTCTTGAGCGCGCGCCGGCCGGCGGAGGCCGCGTCCGGCGAATACGGGCCGCCGCGATGCAGCCCCTGGTATTTCGAGGCGAGTTCTCCGGCCAGAGCCTTCGCCAGCGCCTTGCGCAAGGCGTTTCGCGCCTGGTGCAGCGCATCGGGGTCGACGACCTTCATCTGCTCGGCGAGGAAGGTTTCCGAGGGCAGCGCCAGCACCTCGGCGGCAAAGGCCGGGTCGGGGTCGGTGAGCACGTTCTTCGCCGCCTGTAGGAACGCGGGCGAGGGGATGCCTTTGCGCTCCAGGATGATGGCGCTGGCGAGCCGCTGCGCCGCCTCCCAGCGGTTGAACGGGTCGTCGTCGTGCGCCATCAGGTGCAGGAGCTCTTCGTCGGTATACGGGTAGTCCAGGATCACCGGCGCGGAAAAGCGGCGCAGGAGCGAAGGAACCGGCTTCTCCTTCATGTCGAAAACGAACTTCTCCTCGACCTGCTTGAGCGAGAGGACCTCTTCCCGGTCGCCGATCTTCACCGCGAACGGGATGTGGAACGGCGGGTTCATGGACTGCTTTACGGTCAAGGTGAACTTGTCTTTCTCGAAGCTTCCACTGCAATCCAGTACCGGTGTGCCGGCAACGTCGTACCAGCGCCTGAACTGGCTGAGGTCGATGCCGGAGGCGTCGTGCATGGCCTGGACGAAATCGTCGCAGGTGACGGCCTGGCCGTCGTGGCGCTGGAAATACAGGCGCATGCCGGCCTGGAACGTCTCCTCGCCGAGCAGTGTGTGCTGCATGCGCACCACCTCCGCGCCCTTCTCGTATACCGTCATGGTGTAGAAGTTGCGGATCTCCATGTAGGACTGCGGCCGCACCGGGTGCCTCATCGGTCCCGCGTCCTCGGGGAACTGGCCGGCGCGCAGCCCGCGCACTTCCTGGATGCGCGTCACGGCGCGCGAGTAGTTGTCGGCGCCGTACTCCTGGTCGCGGAACACCGTCAGCCCTTCCTTGAGCGAGAGCTGGAACCAGTCGCGGCAGGTGACGCGGTTGCCGGTCCAGTTGTGGAAGTACTCGTGCGCGACCACGCGGTCGATGTTGAGGTAGTCGACGTCGGTCGCCGTATCGGCGCGCGCCAGCACGTACTTGGTGTTGAAGATGTTGAGGCCCTTGTTCTCCATCGCCCCGGAGTTGAAATCGCCCACCGCGACGATCTTGTACTGGTCGAGGTCGAGCGAGAGGCCGAAGCGCTCCTCGTCCCATTTCATCGCGCGCTTCAGGCAGTCCATCGCCCAGCCTGCCTGGTCGAGCTTCCCGGGCTCGACATACACGAAAAGGGACTTCCTTTTCCCTTCCCGGGTGTTGAACTGATCCTGAAGAACGTCGAGGTTCGCCGCCACCAGCGCGAAGAGGTAAGAGGGCTTGGGAAAGGGATCGACGAAGGGCCTTGTCGGCGTGGATGGTGGTGGTGTAGCGCGCCATCACGTCGGGTCGGTCGATGAACCAGGTAATGCGGCGGAAGCCCTCGGCCTCGCATTGCGTCACGAAGCCGTTCTTCGTCGCGTACAGGCCCTCGAGCTTGGTATTCTTCTGCGGCACGATGCGCGTCAGCGTCTCCAGCGTGAACGCATCCGGGACGTTCTCGATGGTGAGCTTGTCGGCGGTGACGCTGTAGGAGGGCTTGTCACTCCCGAGCTTCACCTCCACCAGCTGCAGTTCTTCGCCGTCCAGCACCAGCGGGCCGGCGCCGGCGTTGCGGTGCACCTCGAGCTTCGCGCGCACGAGCGCGTGGTCGTCGCGGATGTCGACGTCGAGGTCGACGGTTTCCACCCGGAAAGCGGGCGGCGCGTAGTCCTTGAGCTGGATTACCTTCGGCTGGGGTTCTCTCATCCCGGTAGTTTAATGGTGCATCGTCGCCGCCGGACGCCCTGCGGCGGTGCACGCCGGAAGGTTTCGTCACGCAAAAGCGCGGGAAGCGCCTGGTATGCGATTTGCGGAGTGGTCGCCGCGATGACGCCCCGACAGATCGAGCTGGTCCAGTCGACGTGGAAGAGCATGCTGCCCATCCGCGACACGTTCGCGGAGCTCTTCTACGGCAAGCTGTTCAGCCTGGACCCGCGCCTGCAGCGGCTCTTTACCGGCGACATGCGCGAGCAGGGCAGGAACCTCGCGGCGATGGTCTCGATCATGGTGCGCAGCCTCGGGAAAGCCGAGAACGTGGCCGTGGCGCTGCACGGCCTTGGGCGGCGCCATGTCGCCTACGGCGTGCAAACGCGCGACTACGATACAGTCTCGGTGGCGCTCTTCTGGACCCTCTCGCATGCGCTCGGCGAGGCGTTCACCGACGAGGTCGAGGAGGCGTGGCGCGGCACATATCGGCTCCTGGCCGAAGCGATGCAGACCTAGCCGCCAGCGGTGGTCTTCTAGGAGCCGCCGAGCAAGCCGGTCAGCCTCTCAGCTCGGCTTGCGGCCGAACAGGGCGCCGACGAAGCGCTGGGTGAGGGACGGCTTCGCTGCCGGCGTTTCGCCTTCGGCGGCCATGCGGGCCCGGGCCTCGCGGATCTGCGCCTCGCGCTCGGTCGAATGCACCGGCGCGGCGTCCGGGAGCCGGTGCGGGCGGCCATTGTGCCGCGCCGGACGGCGCTGCTGCGGCTGCGGTCGTTGCTGCTGGCGCGGCTGCTGCCTTTGCTGGCCCTGGCGCTGCGGCTGGCGTTGCTGGCCGCGTCGTTGCTGCGGCTGCGGCTGGCGCCGTGGCTCGCTCTTCTCGGCGGGTGGTCTGGGCGCGGTCCCCGGCTCGAAGCCAGCGATGATTCGGCTTTCGACCTGGCGGTTCATGAGCCTCTCGATGGCAACGAGCAGCGGGCGGTCCTCATGGCTCACCAGCGACACGGCTTCGCCTTCGGCGCCGGCGCGGCCGGTGCGGCCGATTCGGTGCACGTAGTCTTCGGCGACGTGCGGCAGGTCGTAGTTGACCACATGGGGCAGCGCCTCGATGTCGAGACCGCGCGCGGCGATGTCGGTGGCGACGAGCACGCGCATCTCGCCGGCCTTGAAGTCCGCGAGGGCGCGCGTGCGCGCGTTCTGGCTCTTGTTGCCGTGGATGGCGTCGGCCTGCACGCCTTCGCGCGTGAGCTGCTGCGCGAGGCGGTTGGCGCCGTGCTTCGTCTTCACGAACACCAGCACCTGGCGCCAGTCGTTGGTCTTCACGAGGTGCGCGAGGAGCTCCCGCTTGCGGCTGGCATCGACCGGGTGCGCGACCTGCGCGACGAGCTCGGCGGGCGTATTGCGCCGCGCCACCTCGACGGTGACCGGGTCCTTCATGAACGAGCCCGCCAGCTTGCGGATCTCGTCAGGGAAGGTGGCCGAGAACAGCAGGTTCTGCCGCTTCGTCGGCAGGAGCGCCAGGATGCGGCGGATGTCGTGGATGAAGCCCATGTCGAGCATGCGGTCGGCCTCGTCGAGGACGAGGATCTCGACCTGACGCAGGTCGACCGTCTTCTGCTGCACGTGGTCGAGCAGCCGCCCGGGCGTGGCGACGAGGATGTCGACGCCGCGGCGCAGCGCGTCGATCTGCGGCTGCATGCCGACGCCGCCGTAGACCAGCGAGGTCTTGACCGGGACGAACTTGCCATAGGTTCGGATGTCCTGCTCAACCTGCGCCGCGAGCTCGCGCGTCGGCGTGATGATCAGCACCCGCACGGGGTGCCGGGCCGGCGAGTGGCTCGTGTTCGTGCTCACCCCCAGTCGTTGCAGTATCGGCAGGGCAAAGCCGGCAGTCTTGCCGGTGCCCGTCTGCGCGGCGCCAAGCAAGTCGCGGCCTGCAAGCACCACGGGGATGGCTTGCGCCTGGATGGGGGTGGGATCGGTGTAGCCCTGCTCGCGCACAGCGCGCTGCAGCTCGGCCGAAAGGCCGAGTGTTGCGAACGTCGTAGTAATGACTTTCTCCTGAGCTCGGCCTGAGAAGGAAGGATCCTTCGACCGGTTCAGGCAGATGCTTTCTAGGCTTGTTATTCGCAGTCCAGGATGGACTGGGTAACGACTGAGACGCTAACCGGAAGTACGCGCAACAGAAACCTGAGGCGCATTATACACGCCGCAGTCCATCCACAGAGCGCAATAGCCGGACCAGGGCCCGGGCGCCTGCCGGCGTCGCGTCCCATGTCTTGAGCGCCGCCCGGATGACCGCCTGCTTCGCTTGATCTATTCCCTCGGGCGAGCGCGTCTGCCCGGGCTGCCGCCCGTACTGAAGAAGCTTCCTCACGTTTGGCGAGACCCGGCGGAACTGGCCGCGCAGCAGCCGCGACACCTGGCTCTGGTGGATGCCGGTGCGCGCCGCGATGTCCACGGTAGAGGCGCGCCGACCGAGCGTCGCCAGGGAGCGCTTCGCCCGGGCGAGCTCGCCGGCCTGCCCTTTGACATCTTCCTGCATTTTGCATATTGTTCTGCATATGCAAAAAGAACTCAAGAACAAAAGGCGCTTGGCGTGCGTGAGAGCGGGGCGGTAACCGGGGGCCACGACGCCGCCGGGCGGCAGACGGCGGTGCTCTTTGCCGGACTGGCCGGGCCGGCCGATGCGCAGCTCGCGGACAAGGAGCGGCGCTTGCTCATCGACACGCTCAAGCAGGCGGTCGACCTCTCCGGCGGGCGCATCGTCATCCGCCGCGAGGGCGAGCTGATGGCGCTTTTCGCCACTCCCGACGCTGCCGCCACGGCGGCGATGCGCATGCACGCCTCCGCCGAGGCGCTGCAACAGCAGGGCGGCTTCGGCTTGCGCATCGGCTTCCACAGCGGCCCGGTGAAGCAGCGCGGGGACGACATCTTCGGCGACACGGTGAACCTGGCGCTGCAGCTCGTCGATCAGGCGAAGAGCGGGCAGATCATTACTTCGGAGAGCACCGCGGCGAGCCTGAGCCCGGCGGTACAGGAGCGGCTGCGGCCGCTGGGGCACATCGAGCAGAAAGGCAAGGCGCGCCGGGTACTGCTGGACGAGCTCGTCTGGCGCAAGGCGCCGGACGACCGGGCGCCTTCCATCACCTCTGCGCCTCCCGTGGCGCGCGGCGCCCTGCGGCTGCAATACCGCAAGGTGGTCATCCTGCGGCGCCGGGAAGGCGACGTCATCGAGGTCGGTCGCGAGGACGGGTGCGACATCGTCATCGCCGGCCAGGCGGCCTCGCGCCGGCATTGCACCATCGAGCGGCGCAATGCAAGGTTCTTCCTGACCGACCACAGCACCAACGGCACCTTCATCGCGCCGGAGAAGCAGCCCGAAGAGGCGGTGCGTACTGCCACCGTGCCGCTCGCCGGCCGCGGCGGCATAGGCATCGGTCAGTCCTGCGTCGTCGCCTCGGATATCGTCACGTACGCTGCCGAGTGACCCGGGCGCCAGCCCCCAGCGGCAGCTCATTCGCCGCCAGCGCACCCAGCACCAACAGCCCGCCGAGCAGGGTCGCCCCCGCCGGTACCTCGCCCGCGCCGAGCCAGGCCCAGAGCGGGCCAAGCACCACCTCCAGTAGCCCGAGCAGCGCGATCTCCGGCGCGAGCAGCGTGCGGCTCGCGATCACGAGCAGCATGCAGGGCAGCCCGAGCTGGAAGAAGCCGAGGAACGCGAGCAGGGCGATGTCCCGCCCCGAGGCCTGAAAAGGCAGCGCGAGCGGCAGGACGACCAGGCACGACAGCGCGCCGCCCAGCATCACCGCGGGCACCAGGTCGAGCTTCGCTGCGGCGGCGCGCAGCGTGACGACATTGATGGCCGCGGCAACCGGGATGACGAGCGCGACGAGCATGCCGGCGACGTGGGCCTTCTCGACCGAGGTGCTGAACATCCAGGCGATGCCGATCGCCGCCGCCCCCGCCGCGATCCAGGTGCGCAGCGGCAGCGGGTCTTTCAGGAAGAGCCATGCGAGCAGCGCTGTAAGGAGCGGGCTCACGCTCATCATCACCAGGGTATTGGCCGTCGTGGTGAGCGACAGCGCGAACAGGAAGGCGGTGAACATGATTGCCCACATCGCCCCCGAGACCAGCCCAGGCCACCCGATGTTCCGCGGATTTTGTCTTCGGAAAAGCAGCACCGCCCCAACGAAGAGAAACGCAAAGAGGCTCCTCCAGAACACCTGCTCGGTGGCCTGGGCCCGCTCGATGTGGCGCGTGACGACGCCGGCGGTGCTCCACAGCACCGGCGCGACCACCATGAGCGCTATTGCCGCTGGTCGAGAAATTCGGAGAGCGCCTTGCAGGTATGGGAGCGGCCGCGCGCGGTCTTCTCGGGCGTGCCCTGGAACACGACGCGGCCGCCGGCCGAGCCGCCCTCGGGCCCGAGGTCGATGATCCAGTCGGCTTCGGCCACCACGTCGAGGTTGTGCTCGATCACCACCACGGTGTTGCCGGCGTCGACCAGGCGGTGCAGCACGCGGATCAGTCTCTCGACATCGGCCATGTGCAGGCCGACGGTGGGCTCGTCCAGCACGTACAGCGTCTGGACAGAGCTCGATTTTGAAAGCTCATAAACGAGCTTTATTCGCTGCGCTTCTCCGCCGGAGAGCGTCGGGCTCTGCTGGCCGAGGGTGAGATAGCCCAGTCCCACGTCCTGGAGGAGCTGCAGGCAGCGGTGGATCGCGGAGTGCGCGCCGAAGAACTCCACCGCCTCGTCGACGCTGAGCGCGAGCACCTCGCCAACCGTCTTGCCGCGCAGGCGCACCTGCAGCGTGTCGGGATTGAAGCGCGCCCCGCCGCAGGCCTCGCATGCCACCTTCACGTCGGGCAGGAAGGACATCTCGATCTTCTTGATGCCCTGCCCCTCGCATTCCTCGCAGCGCCCGCCCTTGGTGTTGAAGGAGAAGCGGCTCGTGCCCCAGCCGCGCATGCGCGCCTCCGCGGTATCGGCGAAGAGCCTGCGAATCTGGTCCCAGAAGCCGACGTAGGTGGCCGGGCAGGAGCGCGGCGTCTTGCCGATCGGCGTCTGGTCCACTTCCAGCACGCGTTCCACGCGCCCCTTGATCGCCTTGCAGCCGATGGGCTCGCCTTCCTTGAGGCTCTCGTAGAGCACGTCGCGCGCGAGGGTCGACTTGCCCGACCCGGAGACGCCGGTGACCGCGACCAGGCGTGCGAGCGGGACGCGCACCGTCTGGCGCTTGAGATTGTGCAGACTCGCCTTTTTAATCGTCAGTCTTTTCGTCCGGAAGCCTATTTTTCTTCGCGGCTGCAGCGGATGCTTGAGCGGCTCGCGGAGGAAGCGGCCGGTCAGCGAGTCCGGATGCCTCATGAGCTCCTCGGCGTCGCCCTCGGCGATGATGCGGCCGCCGAGCTTGCCGGCGCCGGGGCCGAGGTCGATCACGTGCTGCGCGCGGCGGATGGTGTCCTCGTCGTGCTCGACCACGACCAGCGAGTTGCCCTTGCGCTCGAGCTTCTCCAGCACGTCGAGCAGGATCTGGTTGTCGCGATGGTGCAGGCCGATGGTCGGCTCGTCGAGGATGTAGCAGACGCCGCGCAGGTTCGAGCCGAGCTGCGCGGCGAGCCGGATGCGCTGCGCCTCTCCCCCCGAGAGCGTCGGCGCCGAGCGGTCGAGTGTGAGGTAGCCCAGGCCGACGTCGCCGAGGAAGCCCAGCCGCGAGCGCAGCTCGGGCAGGAGGTCGCGGGCGATTTCCGCCTGCCTGCCCTGCAGCTCGATTTTCGTGAAGAAGGCCTTCAGGGCCGAGATCGGCGTGCCGGCATAGGCGGAGATGCTTTTGCCGCGCCAGCGCACCGCGAGCGCCTCCTTGTTCAGGCGCTGGCC
>JAQSVY010000082.1 GCA_029266935.1 Burkholderiales bacterium | reverse complement strand
TGATCCTCGGCATGGAGGCGCACAGCTACCGCTACGAGGCGGGCGGCGCCGCGGTGCTCGGCTCCATCCAGCCGCAGACGCTTGCCAACCGCCCCGACGGCACGCTCGACCTCGCGGAGGTCGAGGCGGCGATCAAGCCCGACGACCCGCACTTCGCGAGAACGCGCCTGCTCGCCCTGGAGAACACGATTTCCGGCAGGGTGTTGGGGAAGGAGTATTTGCGGGACGCCGTCCAGCTGGCGAGGAAACGAAATCTCGCGACGCACCTGGACGGGGCGCGCATCTGCAATGCCGCCGCCGCGCTGAAGACGAACGTCAAGGACCTGTGCGCGGGCTTCGACTCGGTCTCGGCCTGCCTGTCGAAGGGCCTGGGCGCGCCGGCAGGAACGGTGCTGTTGGGAAATTCGTCTTTGATCCAGAAAGCAAAGCGCGCAAGAAAAATCCTCGGCGGCGCGATGCGCCAGGCCGGCGTCATCGCGGCGGCCGGGCTCTACGCGCTCGAGCACAACATGGATCGGCTGGCCGTTGATCATGAGAATGCTTCACGCTTGGCCGGCGGTCTGCGCGAGCTCGGGCTGCAGGTCGAGCAGCACACCAACATGGTGTTCGTGAACGTCGATCGGCCGCAGGAGCTGGCCGGGCATCTTCACCAGGCGGACATCCTGGTGCTGCCCGGCGCGCGCATGCGCCTGGTGACCCACCTCGACGTCGATGCGGCGGGGATCGAACGCGCGCTCAGCGCGTTCCAGGCCTTCTATCGCGCGTCAGCGCCAGCAGGCCGGCAAGCGCGATCGCAGTGAAGGCGGCGCCGGCGTAGAAGGCGAGCTCGGGGCCGAAGCGCGCCCAGAGCCAGCCGGCGAGCACGCTGGCGCCGAGCAGCGCGGCACCCGAGACGAGGTGGAACACGCCGAAGGCCGTGCCGCGCAGGCGCTCGGGCGCGGCGTCCGCCACCAGCGTCGACAGCAGCCCTTGCGTGAGCCCCATGTGCGCCCCCCACAGCACCACGCCGGCGAAGAACCAGACGAGATCGCGCGAGGAGGCGAGCACCAGGTCGGCGGCAATCAGCGCGAGCAGTCCCCAGACGAGGAGGCTCTTGCGGTAGCCGCGGTCGGCGGCGACGCCGGCGGGATAGGCGATGGCGGTGTAGGCCACGTTCATCACAACGAGCGCGAGCGGCACGAATGCAAGCGCGAGGCCGATGTCCTGCCCGCGGATAACGAGGAACGCTTCAGAGAAGCGCGCCAGCGTGAATACCGCGCCGAGGGTAACGATCGTCCAGTACCGGGCGCCGAGCGAGCCGATCGACTGGAACGAGACCGGGTTCGATGCCGCCTGCGGCGCCGAGCCTTCGGTGACGAAAAACACCAGCACGAGGACCGAGAGGGCCGCCGGCACGACCGCGAGCCATAGCACGAGCCGGATGTCGCTCGCGAGCGCGAGCATGAGACCGATCGCCGCGAGCGGGCCGAGCACCGCGCCCACGGTGTCGAGCGCCTGGCGCAGGCCGTAGGCGGCGCCGCGCTGCCCCGCGGGCGTGACATCTGCGATAAGGGCGTCGCGCGGCGCGCCGCGGATGCCCTTGCCGATGCGGTCGATGAAGCGCGCGCCGAGGACGAGCGCCACCGAGCCGGCGAGGGGGAAGAGCGGCTTGGAGAGCGCCGCGAGGCCATAGCCGAGCACCACAATCGGCTTCCTGCGCCCGAGCTTGTCGGAGAGCGCGCCGGAGAAGAGCTTGACGATCGAGGCGGTCGCCTCGGCGATGCCCTCGACCACGCCGACCGCGACCATGCTCGCGCCGAGCACCACCGTCATGAATACCGGCAGCAGCCCGTGCACCAGCTCCGAGGAAAGATCCATGAAGAGCGACGTGGCGCCGAGCGCCCAGACCGTGCGGGGAAGGGGTTTCATGCCGAATCGGGCTGGGCGGCGGCCTTGGGCGGCGGGCCGGCGCTGAACTGCGCCCACGCCACCCCGGCGAGCGTCACGGCGGCGCCGGCGAGCTTTAGCGCGGTGAACTGCTCGCCGAGCGTCAGCCAGGCGACCAGCCCGGCGATCGGCGGCATCAGGTACTGCAGCGGCGCCGAGCGCGCCACGCCGCGCGCCGTGTTCACCCAGGTCCACGCCATCCAGCCGATGAACGACGAGATGACGATGCCCCAGAAGAGTCCCACCCAGACCATGGCGTCGAGACCGCGGAAGTCAGTGTCGATGAAGCTCGGCAGGCAAAGCACGAGCAGCGGCGGTGCGCCGAAAGCCAGCGTCCAGGCGAGCACGATGAGCGGCCCGTAGCGCTCGGCGAGGGGGCGCACGATCACCGTGTAGAGGGAGAAGAGCGAGGCGGCGAAGAGGAGCACCAGGTCGCCCAGCCCCGCGCCGAGCACGCCCCGCGTGAACTTGTCGGAGAGGAACACGACGATGCCGGCGAAGGCCACCAGCGTTCCCGCCACCTGCCGGGGCCGCAAGTGCTCTGCGCCCAGCGCGGCCAGGATCAGCAGCGTGAACAGCGGCCCGCTGGTGAGCACGAGCGACGAGGAGAACGGCGTCGAGAGGTGCATCCCCCAATTGACGATGCCGACATGCGCGGTGTGACCGACGAGGCCGCAGACCGCGAAGCGCGGCCAGTCCTCGCGCCGCGGCAGGGCCTGCCGCGGGTTGCGCCGGAACACGATGGCGAGCAGCGCGAAGCCGAGCGCCGGCATGATCAGGAAGCGCACGAAGAGGAAGGCGCCGGGCCCGATGTTCTGCAGCACGTATTTGACGAAGGGGAAGTTGGTGCCCCAGACGACCATCGTGGCGACGGCGGCAACCAGGGACCAGCGCGCGGCGGACATGAAGTCCGGCAGTCTAGAATAAGACCGGTCATGAAAAGCGAAACGTTCCTCGCGGCGCGCGCTGCGGTCCGCGCGCTCGCCGCCTCGAAGATCCGCGAGATCTACAACCAGGGCGTCGGCATGCCCGGGCTGCTCGCGTTCTGGGCCGGCGAATCCGACGAGCCGACCCCCGGATTCATCCGGCGCGCGGCCCAGGCCTCGCTCGAGGCGGGCGAAGTGTTCTACAGCCAGAACCTGGGCGTTCCGGAGCTGAGGGAAGCATTAGCCCAGTACGTTTCCCGCCTGCACAAACCGGTTTCGCAGGACCAGATCGCCGTGACTTCCTCCGGCGTCAACGCGCTGATGCTCGCCTCGCAGCTGCTGCTCGACCCCGGCGACCGGGCGGTCGAGGTAGTGCCGCTTTGGCCGAACCTGCAGGAGATACCGCGCATCCTCGGCGCGCAGACTATCACGGTGCCGCTGCGCTTTGGCATGGAATGGACGCTCGACCTGGACCAGCTCCTGGAGGCGCTGACGCCGCGCACGCGCGCGGTCTACATCAACTCGCCCAACAACCCCACCGGCTGGACCATCACGCGCGAGGCGCAGAAGGCGATCCTCGCGCATTGCCGCCGCCACGGCATCTGGATCGTCTGCGACGACGCCTACGAGCGCATGTACTACGGCGAAGGCGGCGTCGCGCCCTCGTTCCTGGACATCGCGGAGCCGGAAGACCGGGTCATCGGCGCGAATACTTTCTCCAAGTCCTGGCTCATGACCGGCTGGCGGCTGGGATGGCTGGTGGTGCCGCCGGCGCTCGCCCCGGACCTGGCGAAGCTCATCGAGTACAACACCTCGTGCGCCCCGGTTTTCGTGCAGCGAGCGGGCGTCGCCGCGGTGAGGGACGGCGAGCCGGTAGTCGCGCATTCGCGCGAGCGCTTCCGCAGGGCCAGGGATTTCCTCGTGAACGCCCTCGATGAAATTCCTGGCGTGAAAACCGCTTTGCCACCGGGCGCCATGTACGTCTTCTTTGGCATCGAAGGGATGACCGACAGCCTCGGCTTCTGCAAGCGGCTGCTGCGTGAGACGGCGCTCGGGCTCGCGCCGGGTTCGGCGTTCGGCCCCGAGGGCGAAGGCTACGTGCGCTGGTGCTTCGCGGCGTCCGAGGAGAGGCTCGCCGAAGGCGTCGGCCGGCTGCGGAGGTTTCTCGGCTAGGAAGCGGCGGGCCCCTGAGAGATGAGCGCGATCGCATGAGGCGAAGCTACGACGTCGTCGTCGCCGGAAGCGGGATCGCGGGCCTGAGCGCCGCCCTCGCCGCCGCGCGGCTGGGCCTGAAGACCCTGGTGCTCGCGGGCGACGTGCTGGGCGGCAACCTGCTCGCGATCGAGAAGGTTGAGGGCTATCCCGGCTTTCCCGAGGGTGTGGCGGGCTACGACCTGTGCCCGATTGCGCAGGCAATGGCGGCCGAAGCGGGGGCCGATTTCGAGACCATGCCCCTCGCTCGCGTGGAGGGCGAGGCGCCGCGGCTCGCGCTTTTCGCCGCCGAGGGGCAACTCGAGGCACGCAGCCTGATCGTCGCCACCGGAGCGAGCCCGAAGGCGCTGGGCGTGCCCGGCGAAGAGCGCTTGAAGGGCAGGGGCGTGAGCCACTGCGCCAGTTGCGATGGCCCGCTCTTGCGCGACGCGGTGGTTGCCGTGGTCGGCGGCGGCGACTCTGCGATGCAGGAGTCGCTCACGCTCGCGGCGTTCGCCTCGCGCGTAATCGTGCTGTGCCGGAGCGACACGCTGGCCGGGCAGGCAAGCTACCGCGAGCGCGTTCTCGCGCACCCGAAAATCGAGGTGCGCTTCAACGTGGAAGTCGAAGAGATCCTCGGCACCAGTAGCGTGACTGGCGTGCGCCTGCACGGCGCGGCGCAGCCGGTGGACGCCCGCGCCGTCTTCACCTATATTGGCCTGGAGCCCAATACGGCGTTCCTCGCCGGCCGGCTCGCGCTCGACGCCGCACGGCGCATCCCGACCGACGCCACGATGGCGACGAGGAGCGAGGGAATTTTCGCTGCGGGCCTGGCGCGCGCCGGTTCCCCCGGACGCGCCATCGCCTCGGCGGGCGAAGGTGCAGTCGCCGCCGCGACAGCGCATTCATATCTAAGAGGAGACAAAGAGACATGACACTGAGCGTTCACGACCCGCGCGGCTATCCGCCCAAGGTGACGGGCAAGCGCCTGGCGCCGCGGCTGCAGAGCCTCGACGGCAAAGTGCTCTACCTGGTGGACTGCCTGTTCGACAACTCGGAGGCGTTCATGAACCAGCTCCTCGACTGGTTCGGCGAGCACCTGCCCTCCGTCAACGCGCGCATCATCAAGCCGCGCCAGAGCTGGGTCGACGACCCCGACATGCGCAAGCGGGTCGAGGCCGACGGCCAGGCCGCCATTCTCGGGGTGGGCCTCTGAAGCACGTGTAGCCCTACGGTCGTAGGGCTCGCGTTGTCCCTGGAGCGCGCCGGCGTCCCCACGGTCGCCGTCCACACCGATCCGTTCGCGCGCCTTGCGCGCGCCGCTGCGCTCGCCAACGGCATGCCCACGGCGCGCCAGGCGTTCGTGCCGCAGCCGGTGGTCGGCCGCACGCCGCCGCAGCTTCGCGGCTATATCGAAGGCATCGACCCGGTTGCGAAGCGCCCCTTCATGCAGGAAGTGCTCGAGGGCCTCACCCGGCCACTGGATGAAAAGGACCTGAAAGGCGTCGCCTTCGAGCGCTCCACGCCGCGCCTGCTGTCGCCCGGGAGCGAGGAGCATCTGCAGCAGCTTTTCATCGACAACAAGTGGACCGATTTCCTGCCGGTCACGCTGCCCACCGAGGAGCGCGTGGCGGCGATGCTCAGGGGCACGAGCCGCAATCCCGGCGAAGTGGTGGGGCGCCTCTCGCCCACGGCGTTCCGCGAAGCGTGGGAGTTCACCGTGGAGAAGGTGGCGGTCAACGCGGTGATGGCGGGCTGCAGGCCCGAGTACCTGCCGGTGGTGCTTGCGCTTGCCGCGAGCGGCCAGACGGCGCGCTCATCGAGCACCACTTCCTTCGCGACCCTCGCCCTCGTCAACGGGCCGATCCGCAACGAGATCGGCATGGATTCCGGCATCGGCGTGCTCGGCCCTTTCAACCATGCGAATGCCACGATCGGCCGCGCCTACAACCTCCTCTCGCAGAATTTGCAGGGCGGCTCGGTGCCCGGCGAGACCTACATGGGCTCGCTCGGCAACTGGTACAACTACAGCGCCTGCTTCCCGGAGGCCGAGGAGCGCAGTCCCTGGCAACCTTTCCACGTGCAGAAAGGCTTCAAGGCGAACGAAAGCGTGGCGAGCGTCTTCTTCGGCGGGCGCTACACCCTTGCCGGCTTCGGTCCGCGCGAGACCTGGCAGGAAGAGTTCCGCCGCGTGTTCGCCGCGTGCGAGCAGCACCTCGCACCGCTGCTCGTCCTCGACCCGATCGCCGCGCGCGGCTTCGTCGAGCTCGGCTTCGACACGAAGGAG
>JAQSVY010000081.1 GCA_029266935.1 Burkholderiales bacterium | reverse complement strand
ACGACGTCGCCGGCGCGGTAGACGAAGGTGTCGATGAACGCCTTCGCCTTGTACCGGTCGGCGCGGGGGACGATGGTGAACAGCGTCTCGCGCGCCGGGCGCATGATGCCGCGCTGCACGGCGCGGAACGTCGCCTCGAAGGCGACGAGCGCCGCGAGCGAGCCGGCGATCGCCAGACCGACGAAGCCCAGGGCGGTCGTGAGCGGCAGCAGCGCCAGCGTCACGGCCACGCCGAGGCGCTTCATCAGGTGCCCGGTGACCAGCGCCTGCAGCACGAGCGTCGCCGCCTGCGTGGCAAGGTCGATCCGCGCGAAGGTCACGGTGCGCGTGTCGAGGTCGGTGCCGAGCGCCGCCACCATCTGCAGGCGCGTGAAGTAGATGAAGGTGACCATCACCGCGAGGATCAGCACGTAGCCGCAGATGGCGAGCAGGTAGGGCGAATGGAAGACCGAGCGGAACCCCTCCCAGGCGCTGCCGCCGATCACGGCTTGTTCTTCGAGGAAATTCCCATCCTGTTGCACACTGGTAGAAATCCTCGTCAACCAGCAGGCCGCGCCCAGCGCCAGCACGAGGAAGCCCGCGGCGATCAGCAGCAGCGCCGGCGTGCCAAGGGGCTTCGCCAGCAGGCTCGCGAGCCACGGGCCGAAGATCGCGCCCAGGGTGCCGCCCACCGCGATCGCCCCGAACAGCCGCTTGCTCTGCTCGAGAGAGAAGCGGTCCGCCGCCAGCGCCCAGACGAGCATCGTCGCGAACAGGTTGAAGACGCTGAACCACACGTAGAAGACCTGGCCGGTGCGCTCGCCGATCGCCGCCGGCGCGAACACGAGCAGCGCGTAGAAACCGATCAGGCCGGCGGCGAAGAAGAGGTAGGTGGCGGCTATGAAGGCAAGGCGGCGGAAGCGGCTCACGAGCAGGCCGAACAGCGGGTTGACGAGGAGCGTGACGACGACGGTGCCCATGAACAGCCAGCGCACGGCCTCGATGCCGCGCTGCATGCCCAGCGCCTCGCGCGCCGGGCGCACTACCATCAGCGCCGTGAGGACGCAGAAGAAGAAGAGCGCGGCAACCAGGGTCGGCGCGAGCTCCCCGCGCCGGATGCTCGAAAAACGCTGCAGCATGGGGCCGGCAGCTTAATGCCCAACGGTCGCGTTCGGCTACCATGGCGGACGCATGGCGTCGTTGAACCGGCACGTCCTGCTCGTGGTCTTGAGCGCGCTGCTACCGCTGCTCGCGGTGGCGGCGGTGCTCGCTTTCCTGCTCGTGGAGCGGCAGCGAAGCAGCACCGAGCGCGAGCTGCAGGAAAGCGCGCAGCTCCTCTCGCAGGCGGTGGACATGGAACTGCAGCGCTCGTATGCGGCGCTGCACGCGCTGTCGCGCACCGAGTCGCTGCGCCGCGGCGACCTCAAGTCCTTCCATGCCGAAGCCTCCGACGTGCGCAGCGCGCTCGACCTTTGGGACAACCTGCTGCTTCTCTCGCCCTCGGCGGAGCATCTTCTCAACCTCATGCGGCCCTACGGCACACCACTGCCGCCGCTGCCCCAGACCGAGGCCACGCTGCAAGCGGCGCGCACCATGAAGCCGTCGGTGTCCAACGCGTTCATGGGCCCGTTGCGTCAGGATTGGCTCATGTACATCGCCTATCCCGTGATCCACCACGGCAAGGTGAAGTACGTGATCGGCGCGACGATGAACTCTCGCTACTGGTCGGGGTGGTTGGGGGAGCGCACGCCGGCCGGCAGGACTGCGGCCATCATCGACCGCGATTACACGATTCTCGCGCGCACGCGGGACTCCGATCGCCTCGTCGGCCAGCCGGTGCAGTCGTGGTATCGCGAGGTCCTAGCCGCGACCCCCGCCGGCTTCGTGCGCGGCCGCGGCGTGCTGGACTCCGACGTGGTCGTCGCCTTCGCGCAATCCCGACTTTCCGGGTGGCGCGTGAACGTGCTCACCTCCGGCGCGGTCCTGGATGCACCGATGCTGCGTACCGCCGGTTTCGTGTCCTTGGCCGTGCTCATCGCCCTCACGATCGCCGTTGCGCTTTCCCTGACGCGCGTGGCGGTGCTGACGCGCGGCATCCGGGCGTTGCAGGATGCCCTGGAGAGCCTGAAGACTGCGCGGCGGCTCCCGGCGCTACGCAGTTCCGTCACGGAGATCCAGGCGGCGATGGCGGCGGCGCGGACGACCGCGGACGTGCTCGCGACGCGCGCCGAGCGCCTAGACCGGACGCAGGCGGCCGCCGGCCTCGGGATCTGGGACTGGGACCTGAAGACCAATACCGTCGAATGGTCGGAAGGGATCTACCGGCTGGTGGGCGCCGAGCCGGGTAGCTTTCCCGCCTCCGTGGGGTGGTGGGAGGACCGAGTCGCGCGCGAGGACAGGGAGCGCGTCGTCCGCGACTTTGCCGCGATTACCGCGCGCGGCGGGCACTTCAACCAGGAGTTCCGCATTCGTCGCATCGACGGCTCGCTGCTCTGGATCGCATGCATCGGCAGGGTGGACCATGACCCGACGGGGGTCCCGGCGCGCATGCAGGGCGTGAACATCGATATCACCGCGCGCAAGGAAGCCGAGGCGCTGCTGCGGCAGAGCGAGGAGAAGTTCAGGACCATCTCCCATGCCGCGCCCGCCATCGTGTGGGTGACCGACGACAAGGGCATCGTCTTCATCAACGAGCGCTGGCACGAGCTCACCGGGCAGGCGCCCGAGGACGCGCTGGGACAGGGCTGGACCGCCGCCGTCCATCCCGAGGACAACGAGAGACTGCGTCCGTACCGGGAAAGATGCCGCCGCACCGGTGAGCCCTACGAGGGGGAGATCCGCTACCGCAACAAAGACGGCGAGTACCGCTGGCACGCGTTCCGCGCGCTGGCTTCGCGGAGCGCCGACGGCGCCGTCGAGCAGTGGTTCGGCTGCAGCGTGGACATCCATGACGCGCGCGAGGCGCAGGAGGCGCTGAAGGAGGCCGACCGGCGCAAGGACGAGTTCCTCGCGACGCTCGCCCACGAGCTGCGCAACCCGCTAGCGCCCATCCGCTACGCTGTGCAGCTCCTGCAGCGTCGCCCGGTCGACGATCCTTCCGTGCGGGCCGCGCAGGACATGATGGACCGGCAGGTGAGCCACATGGTGCGGCTCATCGACGATCTGCTCGACGTGAGTCGGATCACGCAGGGCAAACTTGAGCTTCGCCGCGAGCCGGTCGAGCTGTCGAAGGTGCTCGACCAGGCGCTTGAGACCTCGCGCCCGCACCTCGCGCAGCAGCTCACTCTCTCGCTGCCCAGCGAGCCGGTCCGCCTCGACGCCGACCCGGTGCGGCTCGCGCAGGTGCTGTCCAACCTTCTCAACAACGCGGCGAAGTTCACGCCGAAGTCGGGGCGCATCAGCGTCGGCGCGAGCCTCGAGGGCACCACGGTCGTCATCCGCGTGAAGGACACGGGCGTCGGCATCGCGCGCGAGCAGCTGCGCCACCTCTTCCAGATCTTCTCCCAGGTTGGATCGCCGCTCGAGCGCGCCAAGGGCGGCCTGGGCATCGGCCTGTCGCTCGCGCGCTCGCTGGTGGAGCTGCACGGTGGCAGCATCGAGGCACGCAGCGACGGGCCGGGCACGGGGAGCGAGTTCATCGTGCGCCTGCCGGTGCTTGCGCTGCCCGAGCCCTCGGCGGTGCCGCTCAAGCCCTCGCCGCCGGTATACAGCGGCGCCGTGCGGCGCGTGCTGGTCGTCGATGACGTGCGCGACAACGTCGATTCCCTCGCGGCGCTGCTTTGCGCCGACGGCAACGTCGTGGAGACCGCCGTGGACGGGTTGGAAGCGCTCGAGAAGGCGCAGGCTTTCAAGCCCGACCTGATCCTGCTCGATCTGGGCTTGCCGAACCTCAACGGCTTCGAGACGTGCCAGCTGATCCGGCGCAAGTCCTGGGGCAGGGGCATCGTAATCGTCGCGCTCACCGGATGGGGCCAGGATGAGGACAGGCGCCGCACGATGGGCGCGGGGTTCGACGCGCACCTCGTGAAGCCGGTGCACTACGATGCGCTGCGTGAGCTCCTCGCTTCCCCGCTCATGGCCTGAAGGGGACCGCGGATGCGCTTTGTTGCTGCAGGCAGATGCACTGATTCGATGATGAAGCCTGATAAGCTCTGCAAAATGAGACCGACTTCGCTCGCGCTTTTCCTGGTGCTCGTCTACTCCCCGGCGGTAAGCCAGGTGCCGCCGGTGTCGCGCTACAACCAGGTCGCGGAAACCATCTTCCTGCTCGAGCGATGCCGGGCGCTCACGGCCGAGCGAAGGGCCTGGCTCGAGAACGTCCGCGGCCACGCGGTGCGCGCGACCGGATGGAACGCCGTCCAGCAGGCCGAGCAAGACGGGCACCTGCGGCGTGAGCTGAAAGAGCGCTATCCCACGCTGGCGCCGGAGCGATGCGCCGAGCTCGCCCGCAACGTCGACAACGAGCAGGCGACGACCGTCAAGGCTCCACTGAACTAGGCCTTGCCGCCGTCTTTCGGGATGAACTTCAGCGCTACCCCGTTGTTGCACCAGCGCTGGCCGGTGGGCGGCGGGCCGTCGTCGAAGAGGTGCCCGTGGTGCCCGCCGCAGCGGATGCAGTGGTACTCGGTGCGCGGGTAGATTAGGAAGAAGTCCTTCTTCGTGCCGAAGGCGCCCGGGATGGTGGTAAAAAATGACGGCCAGCCGGTGCCCGACTCGAACTTCATCTCGGAAGTGAAGAGCGGCAGGCCGCAGCCGGCGCAGGCGAAGATGCCGGGCCGCTTCTCGTCGTTCAGCGGGCTGGTGCCGGCGCGCTCGGTGCGCTCCTTGCGCAGCACGCCGTAGGACTCGCCGGGCAGGCGCTTCTTCCATTCGTCGTCGGAGAGCTTGAGCGGCTCGCTGGGCGAGGGCACGTTCGCCCCGGCGGGCAGGAACGCCTGCCAGTTCTTCTGCAGGGCCTCGACTTCCTTCATGTTGCGGGGCCTTGCATGGGCACAGAAAGGCAGTGCCGCGAGGGCGAATACGAAAGTACGTCGGTCCATGGGAGTGTCCTCATCGATATTCCTTTTGTCGCCGCAGCCTGCGGAAACTAACATGCCGGGCAAGCCAAAACGACCCTTTGCCATGGTACCGCTGCCCGCGGGCCGTAGTGGAAAACACCGCGGGAAGCCCCGCCATTCCGGCCTGACCATGATCGTCGACGCGGGGATGCCCATAGGGCAGCAGCCGACCTGCTCGCGCTCGCCGCGGACTACGTCGACCTCGCCAAGATCAAGACGGGGACGGCCCGGCTCTACGACGAACAGAGCCTGGTGAAGAAATTGCGGCGTGTCGCAGGCCGAAGACTGCTTCGCCGCGGGCGCGGCGCTTGTGCTGGTCGAGGCGGCGGAGCTGGTGATCAAGGGCAAGCCGAATCGAAAAACTATTCATTTACTCATCAGAAACCTCGATTTGAAGCGCGTCATGATCGAGCTTCCCGGCCCGTGGATCCCGGAAGCCTGCGACGTGGAGCTCCTGAAGAAGCTGCTGATCGAGGAGCTCGGGCCGGACGTGAACCTCGCCAACGTCTCGCCCGAGGACCTCATCGACCTGGAGACCACGCGCGTCGGCCTTGGCGTCGCGGGTCCTCCCAAAAATCAACGAAATTCCGTCCGGTAGCGAAAGATGTCGCCGCGCAGCACCGAGAGGCGGTATTCGACCACGCGCTCTTCGGTGGAGAAGGTGCGCCGTTCGACGCGGAAGAGCGGCGTGCCGGTCTTGATGCCGAGCTGCCTTGCCGCGTAGCTGTCGGCCTTGGTCGGGTCCACCACTTCGACCGCGCGCAGGAGCGGCACCGCGTACACCTCGGTCATGATATCGAGCAGGAAGCGCGAGCCGAGCCGCTGGCGCGGGAGCTCCGGGAAGAGCGCGCAGGGGAGGTAGCTCGTCTGCAGCGCCGCCGGCCGCTCGCCGGCGAAGCGCACGCGCTCGAGGTGCCAGAGCGCCTCGCCTTTCTGCAGGCCGAGCACCAGCGCCACGGATTCCTGCGCGCGCACGCGCCGGCAGAAGAGCACACGACTCGCCTGCTCGAGCGAGGGGCCGACCACGGTGAAGCGGCCGAAGGAGCCGGCGAAGCGGCTCTCGAGCTTCGGCGGGCTGACGAAGGTGCCGCGGCCGCGGAAGCGCTCGAGGTAGCCCTCGTTCACCAGGTCGCCGATGGCGCGGCGCAGCGTGCCGCGGCTCACGCCGTAATGCGCGCACAGCGCCGGCTCGGGTGGAATCTCGGCTCCCGGCGGCCAGTTCCCCGAGCGCAGCCGCAACAGCAGGTCCTCCTTCACCTGGTGGTGCAGGGCGACCACGGGCTGCGGCGAAAAAACGGGCGTCGAC
>JAQSVY010000080.1 GCA_029266935.1 Burkholderiales bacterium | reverse complement strand
AACGGCGTGCAGGAAAAGCTCACGGCGCTCTGGATCGATCGCTGCCTGAAGCTGCTTCCCCCGCCGGCGGAACGCAAGGCAGCCTGAGCCTGACATAGCCGGAGCGCTGGTCGGGTGCGAGCTCGACCGTGGCCATGCCCTCGCTCCCCAGGATGCAAAGTCCGGAGGGTCGGCGCCCTTCCGGGTTGCGCAGCGTGATATGGCATGCGCCGGCGACGGGCGCATCGAGCGCGATCTTCTGGGCGCGCCGCAGCAGCGGATCGATGCGCCACAGCGACCCGTAGTAGGTCACGCCGAAGTACGCGGCGTGGACCCGGGAGTACACCAGGCCGGTGAATCCCACGTCCCTGTCGCTATCGGCGTCGATCACGGGCTGGTGCGTGGTGACGGCGAGACTGACCGGGTCGATCCGCCACAGCGTCGGCGCCACGTCGCTCGTCACCAACACCTCGCCGCCAGGACCGACAGCGATCGCCGGGTCGCAACTGTAGGGCTCGCCCGCCCATTGCCAGTCCGGCAGGGCGACCTCGGCGAGTAGCGTCCCCGTCCTGCCGTCGCGCACGCTGACGCCCCTCGGGCTCAGGTGCCAAGTCCTGGCAGGCGGGTCGATTCTGGCGACCGGCTCGTTGCAGCCGCTCAGGGCCGCGATGAAACCCAGGGATGCCGCAAGTCTTGCGATTCCGTACGACATGGTTGCTCCTTTCCCCGGCGGGGAAATGAAGCAGCGCTTGCGACGGAACTCGTCTTTTTGGACCGGGTGTCTGCGTTAGGACCCGGCTAGGCGCGGCGAACCACGCCTACGCTTCGCAGGATTGGACGGCAGGAGCCGTCTTGGCGGGATACTTCCCGGGGGTCCTGTGTCCCCCAGACGAGAGGCTACGCCGCGCGGCGATGCGACGTCAATCCGGGCCCGGCGCGATTGACGGCGCCGCAGTCCTTGGTGTACAAATGTTATACAAGGCTTATATATGGCAAAGGCAAAGGTCAGCACCTTCTCGGCGACGCCGCGCGACCTCGCGATGCTCGAGGCGGTGGCGAAGTACCACGGGCTCAACAAGAGTGCGACCCTCGCCAGCCTGGTGCGCAGGGAGTTCTGGAGAATTTTTCCCGCCGGTACCGACAAGATAAGGCCGGACCGCGGCGCGAAAGTCGAAGGCGAGACATGAAACTACGGAACCTCGTATTGGCGGCGGGAATCCTCGCCGCGTCCCCTGCCCTCGGGCAGAACATCAAGATCGGCGAGCTGAACAGCTACAAGGTGTTCCCGGCGTTCCTCGAGCCCTACAAGAAGGGCATGGAGCTCGCGCTGGAGGAGATCAACAACAACGGCGGCGTGCTCGGCCGCAAGCTCGAGCTCGTCACGCGCGACGACGGCGGCACGCCCGGCGATGCGGTGCGCGTGGCCGAGGAGCTCATCTCGCGGGAGCGGGTGAACGTGCTCATGGGCACCTTCGCCTCGAACGTCGGCCTCGCGGTGGCCAACCTCGCCAACCAGCGCAAGGTCCTGTTCCTCGCCTCGGAACCGCTCACCGACAAGATCGTCTGGGAGAACGGCAACCGCTACACGTTCCGCCTGCGCCCATCGACCTACATGCAGGTCGCGATGCTGGTGCCGGAGGCGGCGAAGCTGAAGAAGAAGCGCTGGGCGATTGTCTATCCGAACTACGAGTACGGGCAGTCGGCGACGGCGTCGTTCAAGAAGCTCCTCTCCCAGGCGCAGCCGGGCGCGGAGTTCGTCGCGGAGCAGGCGCCGGCGCTCGGCAAGATCGACGCCGGCGCCGTGGTGCAGGCGCTCGCGGAGGCGAAGCCCGACGCCATCTTCAGCTCCCTCTTCGCCGCCGACCTGCAGAAGTTCGTGCGCGAGGGCAACACGCGCGGCCTTTTCCGCAATACCGCCGTGTTCAACCTGCTCGCCGGCGAGCCCGAGTATCTCGACCCGCTCAGGGACGAGACCCCCGAGGGCTGGTGGGTGACCGGGTACCCGTGGAGCGAGATCGCCACCCCGGAGCACCGGAAGTTCCTCGATGCCTACCGCAAGCGCTGGAATGACTATCCCCGGCAAGGCTCGGTGGTCGGATACACGGCCGTCCACGCCGCCGCCGCGGCGATGAAGAAGGCCAATGCCGTCGAGACGGAAAAGCTGGTCGATGCGCTGAAGGGCCTGCGGATGTCCTCGCCTTTCGGCCCGATCCAGTGGCGAGCGCTCGACCACCAGTCCACCATGGGCGCGTACGTCGGGCAGCTCGCGAAGAAGGGTCTGCAGTTCCTGAACGGGCTCGCGGGCGCGAGCTCGCTCTTTCTCGTCGCCGCCGGGCTGTCGCTCATCTTCGGCGTCACCCGCATCGTCAACTTCGCGCACGGCTCGCTGTACATGCTGGGCATGTACGTCGCCGTATGGGCTGCGGGCAGCCTGGGGTTCTGGGCCGCGGTTCTGGTTGCCACAGCGACGGTAGCGCTCTTCGGCCTCGCGGTCGAGACGCTATTTCTGCGGCGCATCTACCGGGCGCCGGAGCTGCTGCAGCTCCTCGCCACGTTCGCGCTCGTTCTCGTCGTCCGCGACTTCGCCCTCTGGGCCTGGGGTCCGGAGGACATGCTGGGGCCGCGCGCGCCGGGACTGCGCGGCGCGGTCGAGATCGCCGGCCGTGCGTTCCCGCAGTACGACCTGTTCCTGATCGTCCTCGGCCCGCTGGTGTTCGTTTCGCTGCACCTGCTCCTGAGGAAGACGCGCTGGGGCGTGCTGGTGCGCGCCGCCACCGAAGATCGCGAGATGGCCGGCGCGCTGGGCGTGAACCAGCGCTGGCTCTTTACGGGCGTCTTTGTGCTGGGCGCGGCGCTCGCGGGCTTGGGCGGCGCGCTCGCCGTGCCGCGCGAGCCGGCGAGCCTGGAGGTCGACCTTTCCGTGATCTCGGACGCCTTCGTCGTCGTCGTCGTCGGCGGCCTCGGCTCGATCCCCGGAGCGTTCCTCGCCGCGCTCCTTATCGGCGAGGTCAAGGCGTTCTGCATCGGGCTGGGGTATTCCAAGATCACGCTCGCGGTGGAGTTCATCGTGATGGCAATCGTGCTCGTGCTGCGTCCCTCCGGCCTTCTCGGCAGGCCACAGGCGCTGGCGCGAGGCCCGGCCGCGCTGCAGCCGATGCTCGAGCAGGTTCCCTCGAAGGCAATCCTCGGACTGGTGGCGCTGATCGGTGTGCTTGCCGCCCTCCCCGTCTTTGCCGCCGACTACACGCTGGTCCTGATGGGCGACATCCTCGTCTTCGCCCTCTTCGCGGTCAGCCTGCACTTCATCATGGGCCCCGGGGGCATGCTGTCCTTCGGGCACGCCGCGTACTTCGGCCTCGGCGCCTATGGCGCCGGGCTGGCGCTGCTGCGCCTGGAGCTGCCGATGGAGCTCGCGCTGGCGCTGGGACCGCTTCTCGCCCTCGCCGGCGCGACGCTCTTTGGCTGGTTCTGCGTGCGGCTTTCCGGCGTTTATCTCGCCATGCTCACCCTCGCCCTGGCGCAGATCGCGTGGTCGGTCGCCTTCCAATGGGACCGCGTCACCGGCGGATCGAACGGGCTGATCGGCGTATGGCCGGCGGACTGGCTCGCCTCCAAGGCCGCTTACTACTCCCTTACCCTGGCCACTTGCGCTGCAGGGATCGTCTTTCTCTGGCGAGCGGCCTATTCGCCCTTCGGCTACGCACTTCGCGCCGGACGCGATTCGCCGCTGCGCGCGGACGCGATCGGCATCGACGTGCGCGCGGTGCAATGGGCGGCGTTCGCCATCGCCGGCGCCGCGGCGGGCGTGGCCGGCGCCCTCTACGCATTCTCCAAGGGGTCCATCTCGCCCGAGACGCTCTCCGTGTCGCGCTCGGTGGACGGCCTGGTGATGGTGCTCCTCGGCGGCGTGCAGACGCTCACCGGCCCGGCCTGGGGGGCGGCGCTCTTCACGTGGCTGGAGGATTCGGTGTCGCGCAGCATCGATTACTGGCGGGCCGCGCTCGGCGCCGTGGTCCTGCTTCTCGTGCTCGGCTTTCCGCAAGGCATTGCGGGCGCAGCGAAACGATGGCCGTTCTCTCGGTAAAGGGTCTGTCGAAATCCTACGGCGGCGTGCGCGCGCTCGACGGCGTGTCGTTCAGCGTTGCCGAAGGCGAGCTGGTTGCGATGATCGGGCCCAACGGCGCCGGCAAGACGACCTGCTTCAACCTGCTCAACGGGCAGCTCGCGCCTGACGCGGGGGAGATCGCGCTCGACGGGCGCCCGCTCGGCGGCCTCGCGCCGCGCCAGATCTGGCGGCTGGGCGTCGGCCGCACTTTCCAGGTCACCCAGACCTTCGGCTCGATGACCGTGCGGGAAAACGTACAGGTCGCGCTTCTCTCGCATCACCGCAAGATCGGGTCGTTGTTCTCCTCCGCATCAACTCTTTTCTTGCAGGAGGCCGAAAAGCTGCTCGAGCGCGTCGGAATGCTGGAGCAGGCCGGACGCGCCTGCGCTGTGCTCGCCTACGGCGATCTCAAGCGCGTCGAGCTCGCAGTCGCGCTCGCCAACCGGCCGCGGCTGCTTCTCATGGACGAGCCCACTGCCGGGATGGCGCAGTCGGAGCGTGGCGCGCTGATGGAGCTTGCTGCCGGGCTGGCGTGCAGCGAGCGAGTGGCGATCCTTTTTACAGAGCACGATGTGGACGTGGTCTTCGGCTACGCGAGCCGCGTGCTCGTGCTGCACTCGGGGGAGCTGATCGCCGCCGGCTCGCCCGATGCGGTCCGCACCGATGCGCGCGTCCGGGAGGTCTATCTTGGCGATGCTTGAGCTCAGGCGCCTCAACGCCGGCTACGGCCGGGCGCAAGTGCTGTTCGACCTCGAGCTTGAGCTGCGCGCCGGCGAGGTGGCAGTCCTCGCCGGCCGCAACGGCGGCGGCAAGTCAACCACGCTCAAGACGATCATGGGGCTGGTCACAGCGAGCTCCGGTGAAGTGATTTTCCAGGGCCGGCGCATCGACAGCCTCCAGCCCTTCGAGGTCGCGCGCCTCGGCCTGGGCTATGTGCCCGAGGACCGGCGCATCTTCACCGACCTCACAGTCGCCGAAAACCTGGAGGTCGGGCGTCGGCCGTCGCGTCCGGGCCTGCCGCCGTGGACAATGGAGCGCATGTTCGCCCTTTTCCCCAACCTCGCCGGCATGCGCGCTCGTCCCGGCTCCCGCATGTCCGGCGGCGAGCAGAAGATGCTCGCCATCGCCCGCACGCTGATGGGCAATCCCGCCGCGATCCTCCTCGACGAGCCCTCCGAAGGCCTGGCCCCGGTCATCGTTCGGCAGATGGCCGAAGCGGTGCGCAGCCTGAAGGGCGCCGGCCTGAGCGTGCTCCTCTGCGAGCAAAACCCGCGCTTCGCGGGGGACGTAGCCGACCGCGTCTATCGCATCGAGAAAGGCCGGATACTTCCCGGATGACGCGCCGCGGCCTGCTTCTCACCATCACCGAGCCCCCTGCCACCATGGAGGAGGAATTCAATGCCTGGTACGACACCGAGCACCTGGCGGAGCGTCTGGCGATTCCCGGCTTCCGCTCGGCGCGGCGCTGGGTGATGGACTGTCCGCCGGGCCAGGGAAAGTACCTGGCCACCTACGAGCTCGATTCGCTGTCGGTTCTTTCTTCACGGGAATACCTTTCCCGTTTTGAGAACCAGTCGCCTTGGTCCCGCCGCTGCCTCGGCAAAGCCGTGGTCTTCCGCCGCTGGGCCTGCGAGCAGGTCGACCCGGGCGAGGCCGACGCGCATCCCGGCGCTCGTGCCATTGCCTTCGGCACGGTTGACGCGCCGATCCCTGACACGCTACGGCAGCGGCGCTTCGCCGCAACCTCCGGCGAAACGATCGTGCTGCAAGAGTTGGGGGCCTGGCGCGCTGCTTGGCCTACCGGCGTCCTCGTCTATCGTGCCTACGCCCCTTGAGCGCTACGCATGGCTGTCGGTCGCCGCGGCGCTCGCCACCATCGCGCTCAAGACGCTCGCCTGGTGGCTCACCGGCTCGCTCGGGCTGCTCTCGGACGCAATGGAGTCGCTCGTCAACCTCGCCGCGGCCCTGCTCGCGCTCTCGATGCTGCGTCTCGCCGCCAGGCCTGCCGACAAGCAATATCCGCACGGGCGCTCGAAGGCCGAGTATTTCGCCGCCGGCATCGAAGGCGCCCTGATCGTCCTTGCCGCGGCCGGCATCGTCTGGGCCGCGCTACCGCGGCTTTTCGATCCCCGGCCGCTCGCCATGCCCTTCGTGGGCATCGCCCTGACCGGGGTCGCCACGGCCATCAACCTGGGCGTCGGAATGGCGCTGCTGCGCGCCGGGCACAGGCACCACAGCATCACGCTGGAGGCCGATGGCCGCCACCTGCTCACCGACGTCTGGACCTCGCTCGGCGTGATTGCCGGCGTGGCGCTCGTCGCCTACACCGGCTGGCTGCAGCTCGACCCCCTGGTCGCGATCCTCGTCGCCGCCCACATCCTCTGGGTCGGCTTCGGGCTCGTGCGCCGCTCCCTCTCGGGACTTCTCGATCCCGCCATCGCCCGTGGCGAGCAGGGGGAGATCAACCGGCTCTTTGCCGAATATTCACGCCGCTACGGCGTGTCGTTCCATGCCGTGCGCACGCGGCAAGCGGGGGCGCGACGCTTCATTTCGTTCCACCTGCTGGTGCCCGACGAATGGACCGTGGCGCAGGCGCACCGGCTCTCGGAGGAGATCGAGTCGCGAATCCGCTCCCTCGTGCCGAATGCCTCGCTCCTCACCCACATCGAGCCGATCTCCGATCCTGCCTCGTACGACGACCAGCATCTCGATCGTTGAACTGCATCAGTGCCCCGGGAGGATGACGAGGTTGATGTAGCCCTAGATGCGATAGCGCGACGTCAGGATCGTCACTATGGTTTTTTTCATCCATTAGGGAACCTCTGGTCGTCGGTCATAATCGGCGGCGTGGTGGACCTGGCTAGTGTCGTTCGTCCCGGCGACGGAATCATCTGCGGGCAGGCCTGCGCGGAGCCGCAGACACTGCTCGAGGCCCTGGTCGCGCAGCGCGCCAGGCTCGCCGGCGCTCGCCTCTTCCTCGGCGCGAGCTACTCCGGCATCATCAAGCCCGAGCACGCCGACCATCTGCGCCTTTGCTCCTACGGCGCCATCGGCCAGGTGCGCGTCCTCGCCCAGGCAGGGGTGCTCGAGATCCTGCCTGTACCTTACTCGCAACTGGGCGGGCTCATCCGCAGCGGGAAGATCGGTTGCGACGTGGTCATGCTGCAGGTAAGTCCACCCAACTCCCGCGGCGAGTACAGCATGGGCCTTGCAGCCGACTACCTGCTCCCCGCCATCGACACCGCCCGCGTCGTGGCTGCAGAGGTCAATGACCAGGTGCCGTGGACGCACGGCGAGCGTGTTCTCAGAAAAGAAGACTTCTCGCTGATGGTTCAGAGCTCCCGGCCACCGGCAACCCTGCCTGCGCCCAAGCGCACCGGCCGGGAAGAGGCGATCGGCACGCACGCCGCCGCCTGGGTCCCGGAGGGCGCTACGCTCGAGTTCGGCATCGGCGCCCTGCCCGACGCAGTGTGCGCGTTCCTCAAGGATCACCGCAGGCTGGCGGTCCACTCGGGAACCGTCGGCGACGGCGTCGTGAACCTCGGCGTGGAAAGGATCGAGTGCGCGATGCTGATTGGCAGCCGGCGCCTCTTCGACTTCGCGCGAGAGAACGCGGCGCTACGGCTGCGCTCGTCGGAATACACCCACAACGCGAAAGTCCTGTCCGGGATCGAACGCTTCGCCGCCATCAACTCGGCGGTGGAAGTCGATCTCGGCGGCCAGGTCAACAGCGAAGTTGCACACGGCAATTACGTGGGCGCCGTGGGTGGAGCGCCCGACTTCGCACGTGCGGCGAGCCAGTCTCCAGGCGGCGTCTCCATCATCATGATTCCGAGCTCGAGGATCGTCGAACGGCTGAGCGGTCCGGTGACCGTGGGCCGCAGCGACGCGGGAATCATCGTCACCGAGAAGGGTGCCGCCGACCTGCGCGGCTGTAGCCTGCGCGAGCGCCAGATCCGCCTGCAAAAAATCGCTACTTGAAGTTCCTCAGGGCCGGGACTGTCCAGAAGGGCGCTGCAGCGAAGGCGATAAACACGAGTGCCACGAATAGCGCCGGCCGGTAGCCGCCGGAGAGGTCGTGCAGCAGTCCGCCCACCCACGACCCGGTTGCCGCACCAAGCGCGTTAGTCGCATAGATGACACCGTAGATGGTGGCGACATTGGGGCCGGCGAAGTAGCGGGCGCCGATCGAGGAGACAATGGGCCCGCGCACGCCCATGCACAGCCCGAAGACCGGTACGAACAGGGCGAGAAGCAGGAGCGAAGGCGCGGTGGCGATGACGAGAAGGATCGCCATGCCGGTGGCGGTGCCGAGAAAGCTCGCGGTCGCCGTCTGCCGGTAGCCGAAGCGGTCGGAAAGAAAGCCGCTGCCCATGATGCTGGCCGCTGAAAGCATGCCGATCGCGCCGAACGAGGTGGCCGCCACGAGGGGCGAGTAGCCCGCATCGATGAGGAAGGCGACCAGCTGCACCACGATGCAGAACATCCCGGCGGCCGTGCAGAAGAAGATCTGCGCGAGGCCCCAGAAC
>JAQSVY010000358.1 GCA_029266935.1 Burkholderiales bacterium | reverse complement strand
GCAGGTTCTTCTCGGTTACTTCGACTTCTTTACTGGTGTCAGCCATTTGCGCCGCTTCTTGTCCTTGCCGGTCACGACGTCGAAGAAAGCCTTCTGGATTGCCTTGGTCACCGGGCCCGCCTTGCCCTGGCCGATCATGCGCCCGTCGAGCTCGCGGATCGGCGTCACCTCAGCCGCAGTGCCGGTGAAGAACGCCTCGTCGGCGATGTAGATGTCATCGCGCGTCAGCGGGCGCGAGATCACCTCGTAGCCGAGCTCCCCCGCGAGATCGATCACCGAGGCGCGCGTGATTCCCGTGAGGGCGGAGGTGAGCACCGGCTCGAAGAGCTTGCCGTCCTTGACGATGAAGATGTTCTCTCCCGCGCCCTCCGCGACATAGCCGTTCACGTCCAGCAGCAGCCCCTCGTCGTAGCCGTGCTGCGTGGCCTCGAGCGTGGCGAGCACCGAGTTGGGGTAGGTGCCGGACATCTTCGCGCGCGCCAGGGTGACGTTGATGTGGTGGCGCGCGTACGAGGACGTCTTGACGCGGATGCCCTTGGCGAGCGCCTCGGGTCCGAGATACGCGCCCCAGGGCCAGGCGGCGATCGCCACGTGCACCTTGGCGCCGACCGGCGAAACGCCCATCTTCTCCGAGCCGTAGAAGGCGATCGGGCGGATGTAGCAGGCCTCGTGCCCGTTGGCGCGCACCACGTCGACCTGCGCTTGCATGAGCTTCTCCCGCGTGAACGGGATCTGCATCATGTAGATATGCGCCGAGCTGAACAGTCGGTCGGTGTGCTCCTTGAGGCGGAAGATCGCGGTGCCGATCTCGGTCTTGTAGGCGCGCACGCCTTCGAAGACCGCGAGCCCGTAGTGCAGCGAGTGGGTGAGCACGTGGGTGGTGGCGCTGCGCCACGGCACCAGCTTCCCGTCGTACCAGATCGAGCCGTCGCGGTCCGCCATCGACAGCGGCGCTGCTGCCTTCGCCATTCGCGTCTCCCTCAAGGTTCACGGCTATTCTAGCCAAAGAATCGGCTAAACTATTAACACTTTAGTTAATGACCCATCGGTGTGGATCTCGACCGCACGTTCGCCGCGCTGGCCTCGCGGCCCCGCCGCCAGATGCTGGCGCTGCTCGCGCAGACCGCGCTCAGCACCACCGAGCTCGCGGCGCGTTTTCCGATGAGCCCCCCCGCCATCTCGCGCCACCTGTCGGTGCTTCTGCAGGCGGGCCTGGTGGAGAGCGAGCGCCTCGGCCAGCGCGTTCTCTACCGCCTCCAGCGGGATGCGCTTCTCAACGCCCTCGCGCGCCTCGCCTCGGAAGTCGACGGCCCGCTGCGCCGCCAGCCGCCGCGCGAGGCGCTCTAGAGCGACGACTGCGGCCGTGAAGATCTCGATCCTCGACGACTACTTCGACACGCTCCGCACCCTCGCGTGCTTCCGCAAGCTCGACGGGCACGAAGTCACGGTCTGGAACGATCACACCCAGGACGTCGACGCGCTCGCGGCGCGGCTCAAGGACGCGGAGGTGCTCGTCCTGATCCGCGAGCGCACGCAGATCCGCGCGCCCCTGCTGGAGCGGCTCGACGCCCTGCGGCTCATCAGCCAGCGCAGCGTCTATCCTCACATCGACATCGAGGCATGCGTGCGCCGCGGGGTGATCGTTTCCTCCAACCAGCATGCCGGTACGCCGTCCTACGCGGCGGCCGAGCTGACCTGGGGATTGATCCTCGCCGGCATGAGGCAGATCCCGCAGCAGATGCAATCGCTTCGCGCCGGCCACTGGCAGATCGGTGTCGGCGACAGCTTGCGCGGCAAGACCCTGGGCATCTACGGCTACGGAAGAATCGGTGCCGCGGTGGCCGGCTACGGCAGCGCGCGCGTGCCGACGGCCATGCCGCTGCGAGATCCAAGCGCGAGTTTTTCGAATCCTGCGACGTGCTCTCCCTGCACATGCGGCTGGTGAAGGAAACGAGGGGAATCGTCGGTGCGGAAGATCTCGCCTGCATGCGGCCCGCTGCGCTGCTCGTCAACACCAGCCGGGCAGGGCTGATCGCGCCGGGCGCCCTTGTGGAGGCCTTGCGTGCGGGGCGGCCGGGACGGGCCGCGCTCGATGTCTACGAAGAGGAGCCCTTGCACGACACCGACCATCCGCTGCTGAAGCTGGACAACGTCGTCTGCACGCCGCACATCGGCTACGTGACGCGCGACGAGTACGAGATCCAGTTCTCCGACATCTTCGACCAGATCCTCGCCTACGCGGCGGGCAAGCCCATCAACGTGGTGAACCCGGAAGTGTTCGAGTTGCGGAGCGGCCGCGCCCCCCGATGATCGGCGACGCCGGGCACTGAAATTGCTGCTGCATGGGCGACGTCTCAAGGAGTTGCCATGGCAAGCATGCTGGGTGGTTCCGACAGCGCGATCCGCGACATCGAGGCAAGTGCGCTGCAGCGCTGGCGCTTCGCGAGCATCGCACGCTCCATCTCGACGCTGGTCGGCAGACCGGCGGCGTTCGCGATCGCCGTCCTGGTCATCGTGCTGTGGGCGGCGAGCGGGCCGCTCTTCGGCTTCAGCGACACCTGGCAGCTGGTGGTGAATACCTCGACCACCATCGTTACCTTCCTCATGGTTTTCGTGATCCAGAACACCCAGAACCGCGACACGGTGGCGATCCAGATCAAGCTCGACGAGCTGATCCGCGCCACGCAGGGCGCGCACAACGCCGTGCTCGACCTAGAGGAGCTCGAGGACGAGCAGTTGCGGGCGTACCTGAAGCGCTACGAGGAGCTCGCCGCCGGCGCGCGCGAGCGCCTGAGGAAAGGCCGGCTCGACACCGGCTCCCCCGACATCAAGCCGGCGCACTGAAGACTGTCTGCCAGAGCCGCAGGACCGCGGCCACCTCGGCCGCGACTTCGGGCCTGGGCACGCGCGCGTACTGGGCGCCACTCAGGCGCAGGCCGTGCTGGGTGCGCCGGAACTCGCGGTAGGCGTCGCGGCACTGCTCGGCGACGTCCTGCGGAATGAGGCCGTGCCCGGCGCTCATCTTCAGCAGGGCGATGTTGCCCAGGTTCCCTGTCAGGTCGGGATGCACGTGCGAGAAGCCCAGGACCAGGTACTGCACCGCGAACTCGATGTCGATCATGCCGCCGCGGTCGTGCTTGACGTCGAAGAGTCCGCTCCTGTTGGGATGCGCCGCGTGCATCTTCTCTCGCATGCGGAGGATTTCTTCCTTCAAAGGCTGGAGATCTCTCGGCCGCCGGAGAATCTTCTCCCGAATCCCTTCAAAAGCAGCACCGACCGCCCTGTCGCCGGCGCAGTAGCGCGCGCGGGTGAGCGCCTGGTGCTCCCAGACCCAGGCGTCCTTCTCCTGGTAGCGCTCGAAGGCCTCGACCGGCGACACGAGCAGGCCCGAGGTGCCGCTCGGGCGCAGGCGCAGGTCGGTCTCGAACAGCGCGCCCGCGGAAGTGCGGCTGGTGAGCCAG
>JAQSVY010000079.1 GCA_029266935.1 Burkholderiales bacterium | reverse complement strand
CCGCGGGGCACCGGCCAGGATCCGGCATGTCGCAGCTCCGGCCCAAGTTCATCACGTTCGACTGCTACGGGACGCTCACGCGATTCCGCATGGGGGAGCTCGCGCGCGAGCATTTCGCCGGGCGCGTGCCGGGCGACCGGATGGAGCAGTTCGTTAAGGACTTCACCGCCTACCGGCTCGACGAGGTCCTCGGCGCCTGGAAGCCGTATTCGGAGGTGCTGGCCAACGCCGTTCGCCGCACCTGCGCTCGCCACGAGATCGCCTTCCGCGACGAGGACGGCCGGCTTTTCTACGACGCCGTCCCGAGCTGGGGACCGCATGCGGACGTGCCTGAGCCGCTGAAGCGGGTCGCGAAGGAATTCCCGCTCGTCATCCTCTCGAATGCCGCCGACGAGCAGATCCACTCCAACGTCGAGAAGCTCGAGGCGCCGTTCCACGCCGTCTTCACGGCGGAGCAGGCCAAATCCTACAAGCCGCGCTTGCGCGGATTCGAGTATATGCTCGACAAGCTCGGTTGCCGGCCCGATGATGTGCTCCACGTCTCGGCGAGCCTTCGCTATGACCTGATGTCCGCCCATGATCTCGGGATACGCGACAAGGTGTACGTCAATCGGGGCTATGAACCCTCAACGCCCTATTACGGCTACCAAGAGATCGAGGACATCGGCGGCCTGCCCGGCCTGCTCGGGCTTTGAGCCGAATGCGGGCAGGCTCCGCGCTTATTCCGGGCTCCGCCGTACGACGGCCGAAGCCTCACGCCTGGGACATCAACAGGGAGTCAAGCCATGAGCGAGCTCGACCGTAATGCCAAGCGAAGCCGCCTGTCCGCACCCTCGCTGCGTCGGCGCGAGTTCCTCGTCCTCGGCGCCGGAGCTCTTCTCGGCGCCCGCTCCGCCGGGGCGGAGACGCCGCCTCCGCCTTCCGGCCGCCGTGGACAGGTCATCGTCGGCCTGTCGCAGGAGCCGACGGTGTTCAATCCCTTGATGCCCGGCATCGAGGTGGACGAGAGCGTCTGGATGAACGTCTTCAACGCGCTCTGGAATCCGGACCCGGAGGGGAACCTCATCCCCGAACTCGCCGCCGAAGTGCCGACGGTCGAGAACGGCGGCATCTCGGACGGCGGCCTTGCCTGGAAGGTGCGCCTGCGCGAGGGCGTCGTGTGGCACGACGGCGAGCCCTTCACGGCCGAGGACGTGAAGTTCAGCCTCGAGCTGATCAATTCGCCGGGCTTCCGGGCCCGGACGCGCCAGGGCCACAGCCTGGTGCGCGACATCGTGGTTAAGGGTCCGCACGAGATCTCGTGGCGCATGGAGAAGGCCTATTCGCCTTACCTCGCGCTCCTTGCCAACACCTTCATCGTGCCGAAGCATATCCTCGGCAAGGCGAGCGATCCGAATACCGCGGCGTTCAACAATGCGCCGGTCGGCACCGGGCCGTTCCGCTGGAGCGAACGCGTCGCGGGCGACCACATCTCCTTCGTCGCGAACGAGCGCTACTTCCTGCCGGGACCGTACCTCGAGAAGGCGGTGTTCAAGTACATCCCGGATCTCACCGCGCTCTACGCGCAGTTCCGGACCGGCCAAGTCGACCTCACCATCGGCCAGGGCATCCCGGCGAACTTTTACGAGGAAGCGGTGAAGCTACCCGGCCGCAAGGTCGTAGCGAACCCGAGCGGCAACCTCGAGATCATCATGCCGAACCTCGAGCTGCCGGCGCTGTCGGAGAAAGCGGTCCGCCAGGCGCTCTATCACGCGATCAACAAGCAGGCGATCATCGACGTGATCTATTACGGCCTTCACCGGCCGACCGAGTCCTTCGCGCCGAAGGAGTCCTGGGCCTACAACCCCAACCTTCCGCCCCACAGCTACGACATCGCGAAGGCGAACAAGCTGCTCGACGACGCCGGCTGGAAGCGCGGCGCGCGCGGGATCCGCCAGAAGAATGGCGTGCCGCTCGAGTTCGCGCTGTCGACCACGACCGGCACGGCGATCCGCGAGCAATGCCAGCAGCTCCTGATGCAGGACTGGCAGCAGATCGGCGCGTCGATGAAGATCAACAACATGCCGGCGGCGGTCATCTGGGGCGAGTTCTATGTCCGCTCCAAGTTCCAGGCGCTGCTCGTCGGCACGGCGTTCAGGACGGTGACCGATCCCGATCCCGCGACGCGCTTCTCGAGCGAGTCGATCCCGGTCAAGGGGGGCAGCGGCGGCAACTACATGCAATACGTCAACCCGGAGGTCGACCGGCTGCTCGCTGCGGGGCAGACGAGCTTCGACCGGCAGGAGCGCACGAAGATTTACCATCGTCTCCAGGAGATCGTCCGCGATGAGCTGCCGATCCTGCCGATCTTCCAGTACGCGCCGGTCGAGGGCTACAAGGAGGGGCTGGTCGGCTTCAGGCCGAACATCAATGCGCGCCAGAACACCTGGAACATGAGCAAGTGGTACTGGGCCCGCTGAGCGTCGCAACGGGCGCGCCCCGGAGCGTCTCGAGGTGGGCAGCTTCCTAGCGCGCCGCGTCGGCCAAGCCGGCGTTCTGCTGCTGATTGTGTCGATCATCGGCTTCTCGATCCTGCACCTCGCGCCGGGCGGCCCGCTGTCGCAGTTCGCCGCGACCGGCGACATGACCCAGGAGGACCTCGATCGCGTCGCGAGGCAGATGGGGCTCGACCGGCCATTGCCGGTCCAGTACGCGGAATGGCTGTGGCGCCTGCTGCAGGGGGATTGGGGCGTCTCCTACCGCGACAAGCAGCCAGTGCTGCGGGTGATCGGCTCCCATCTCGGGGCGACGCTCGAGCTCATGCTGAGCTCGACGCTCCTAGCGATGATGATCGGCTGCTGGATTGGCGTGCTCGGCGCGATCCGGCGCTATTCAGTTTTCGACACGCTCGCGACCGTCGGCGCGATGATCGCCTTGTCGATCCCGACCTTCTGGTTCGGGCTCGTCGTCATCTATGTCTTCTCGGTCGGGTTAGGATGGCTGCCGGCCGGCAACCGCTATACCATCGGCGACGGCTCCTGGTCCGACCGCCTGCACCACCTGATCGGGCCCTGCATCGTGCTCGCCCTCGTCAGCACGGCGGTGTGGAGCCGCTACATGCGCTCCTCGATGCTCGACGTCATCAACCAGGATTATATCCGGACCGCCCGCTCGAAGGGCATCCCGGAGCGGCGCATCTTGTTTCAGCATGCAGTGCGCAACGCTCTCTTGCCGATGATCACCATCGCCGGACTCCATCTCCCGACGCTGCTGAGCGGCGCCCTGGTGACGGAGACCGTTTTCACCTGGCCGGGGATGGGGCGTCTGTTCCTCGACTCGATCGGCTACCGCGACTACCCGACCGTTATGGGCATCCTGATGTTCACCGCGATGCTGGTGCTGCTCGGCAGCCTCCTGGCCGATCTGCTTTACGGCGTCGCCGACCCGCGCATCCGGACCGCGTGAGGACGAGCCGCCCATGACTTCGCCCGTCGGAGCCATCGACGGACCTCCCGCCAAACCGGCGCTGACGAGCCGCTGGGACAGCCCCGCGCTGCGGCGTTTCCGCCGGCACCGCCTTGCCGTCTTCGGCGCCGTGACCATCCTCGTCCTGACGCTCGCCTGCATCGTCGGCCCCTTTCTCTTGCCGTTCACCGACACCTTCATCGACATACGCCAGCGCTTCGCCCCGCCGCTGAGCGGCGCGCATGTGCTCGGCACCGACCAGCTCGGGCGCGACATGCTGGCCCGCCTGCTCATGGCCGGCCGGATCTCGCTCGCGGTCGGCTTTGCCGCCATGGCGATCAGCATGGTGATCGGCGTCTGCGTGGGGCTGGTCGCCGGCTATTATGGCGGCGCGATCGGCGCGGTGCTGATGCGCTTCGTTGACGCCATGCTGTGCTTCCCCAGCATCTTCCTGCTGCTCGCCGTCTCCGCCTTCATCCACCCGGGCGTGGAGACGATCATCCTGCTGATCGCGTTCACGGCCTGGATGGAGGTCGCCCGCATCGTCGAGGCCCAGATCAAGGCGTTGCGCGAGCGCGACTTCGCCGTCGCCGCCGAAGCGCTCGGCGCAAGCGACGCGCGCGTGATGATCCGGGAGCTGCTGCCGAATGCGATCGCCCCGATCGTCGTCGCGGCGACCTTGAACGTGGCGCATGCGATCCTCGCCGAATCCTACATCAGCTTTCTCGGCTACGGCATTCAGCCGCCGACGCCGAGCTGGGGCAACATGCTGGACAACGCGCAGGGCTATCTGACCAGCGCGCCGTGGCTCGCCATGCTCCCGGGCGCGATGATCACGCTTGCGGTCACGAGCTTCAACTTCATCGGCGACGGCTTGCGGGACGCGCTCGATCCAAGGACGGATGCGAGATGACGGCCACTCCGGCGCTGGTTCCTGCGATGGCGCCCGTCACCCGAAGCGCGGCCTCCATGGCCGAGGACGTCGTGCTCGACGTCGAGGATCTCAGCGTCAGCTTCGTCTCGCCGCAGGGGATCGTTCCGGCCGCGCGCGAGGTGTCGTTCGAGGTCCGGCGCGGCGAGACTCTCGCGATGGTCGGCGAGTCGGGGTCCGGGAAAAGCGTCACCAGCCTCGCTATCCTGCGCCTGACGCCGCCGGCGCCCCAATGTCGGATCGAGGGCCGGGTGCGGCTCCGGGCAGGCGACAGGCGCGTGCATGACCTCCTCGCCCTGCCCGAGGCGCGGATGCGCGAGCTTCGTGGCTCCGCCGCGGCCATGGTGTTCCAGGAGCCGATGACCTCGCTCAACCCCGTGCACAAGATCGGGGATCAGATCGCGGAGGCGGTCCGCTTCCATAGCGCGCTGAGCAAGCGCGGCGCCCTCGATCGCGCCGCCGAGCTACTCGACCTCGTGGGCATCCCTGACGTGCGTCGGCGGATGTCGAGCTATCCCCATCAGCTGTCCGGCGGCATGCGCCAGCGCGTCATGATCGCCATCGCGCTCTCCTGCGAACCGGTGCTTCTGATCGCAGACGAGCCGACCACGGCGCTCGACGTCACGATCCAGGCGCAGATCCTCGAGCTGCTGCACGACCTGCAGCAACGCACGCAAATGGCGCTGCTCTTCATCACGCATAACCTCGGGGTGGTGGCCGAGATCGCCGACCGCGTCATCGTCATGTACGCCGGGCGGGTGGTGGAGGAGGCCGCCGTGCTGCCGCTCTTCAAGAGGCCGCTCATGCCCTACACGCAGGGGCTCCTCCGATCGGTGCCTCGCCTCGACCTCGCCGGCCGCCGCTGCGACGAGCTCGCAGCGATTCCGGGCAACGTGCCCGATCCGCTCGCGCTGCCACCGGGCTGCAGCTTCGCGCCCCGCTGCGCGCATCGCGTGCCGGAGCTGTGCGACGGGCGCGTGCCCCTCCTCGAAGGCGCCGGCGCGCAGCATTTCGTCCGCTGCGCGCGTTGGGCGAGCCTCGCCGAAGGGGCGCCGCCGTGAAGCAGCCCGAAGCGCTTCTCGAGGTACGCGATCTCCACAAATGGTTTCCGCTGCGGCGCCGGCTGCTCTCCCGTGCGCGCGAGGTCGTGAAGGCGGTCGACGGGGTGTCGTTCGATGTTCGCCGGGGAGAGGTGCTGAGCCTCGTGGGGGAATCGGGATCGGGCAAGAGCACCGTCGGGCGCTCCGTCCTGCGGCTCACCGCGCCGACCGCCGGCACCATCCGCTTTGCGGGGACGGACATCACGCATTTCTCGCGGCGGCAGATGCGGCCGTTCCGCCAGCGCATGCAGCTCGTCTTCCAGGACCCTTACGCGTCGCTCAACCCGCGCATGACCGTCGAGGGCATCCTTGCAGCGCCGCTCGAGATCCACGGGCGCGCTGCCTCCCGCTCGGACCGGCGCGACAAGATCGAGGAGGCGCTGCGTCTCGTCGGGCTCCTGCCGCAGCACGCAGCGCGTTATCCGCACGAGTTTTCCGGCGGGCAGCGGCAGCGGATCGGTATCGCGCGCGCGCTGATGACCGGCCCGGAACTGCTGATCGCGGATGAGCCGGTTTCGGCGCTGGACGTGTCCATCCAGGCCCAGGTTGTAAACCTGCTCGTCGAGCTGAAGCGCCGCCTCGGTCTCACCATCCTCTTCGTGGCTCACGATCTCGCAGTGGTCGGCCACATCTCCGACCGGATCGCAGTGATGTATCTCGGCCGGCTCGTGGAGCTAGCCGAAACGCGCGAGCTGTTCGGCAATCCGCGACATCCCTACACCGAGGCGCTGCTCTCGGCCGCCCCCATTCCCGATCCAACCTTCAAACGCGAGCGGATCGTGCTCGCCGGGGACATCCCGAGCCCGGTTAACCCACCTTCAGGCTGCTCCTTCCGGACCCGCTGCCGCTACGCGCTGCCAGCCTGCGGCGAGGCGCGACCGCCGCTGCGCGAAGTGGCGCCTGGGCATTTCAAGGCCTGCATCCGCGACGATCTGAGGCTAAGAGCGCCGGGCTGAGCGTGATCGCGCAGGACCGCCGCGGCCAACGAGAA
>JAQSVY010000357.1 GCA_029266935.1 Burkholderiales bacterium | reverse complement strand
GGCCCGGTGCGCGGCTTCGCCGTGGTGCACTGCCTGGGCATCCTCACCTCGATGTTCTCGGCGGTGACGGTGTCGCGCGGCATCGTCAACCTGGTCTACGGCCACCGCCGCCGCGTGGCGAAGCTCGCCATCGGCAACACGGCCTGGAAGTGAGATAGCCGATGGAGTTCTTCAAGATCCGGCGCACCATCCCATTCATGCGGTATGCCGTGATCTTCAACGTGATCTCGGTGCTCACCTTCGTAGCCGCGGTCGCCTCCCTGGCCCTCCAGGGCCTCAATTTCTCGATCGAGTTTACCGGCGGCACGCTGATCGAGGTGTCGTACCCGCAGGCTTCCGACGTGCAGCAGATCCGCACCACCCTCGAGAAGGCCGGCTACAAGGCCGAGGTGCAGAACTTCGGCTCCTCGCGCGACGTGCTGATCCGCATGCCGATCGAGAAGAACCAGTCCACCTCGCAGCTCTCGCAGGAGGTGCAGAAGCTGCTGCGCACCGCCGACGCCGGCGCCGAAGTGCGCCGCATCGAGTTCGTCGGGCCGCAGGTCGGCAGGGAGCTCGCCGAGTACGGCGCGCTCGCGCTCCTGGTGACCTCCGTGGTGCTCGCCATCCTCGGCTACTCGGTCAACGAGTCGGTGGTGATCTTCGACCGGGTGCGCGAGAACTTCCGCAAGATGCGCAAGGCCGACACCACGGAGATCCTCGACGCCGCGATCACGGCCAACATCTCTCGCACCATCATCACGCACGGCAGCACGCAGATTATGGCGCTCACCATGCTCCTCTTCGGCGGCCCGGCCCTGCACTACTTCGCCGTCGCGCTCACCATCGGCATCCTGTTCGGCATCTACTCGTCGGTGTTCGTCGCCGCCGCGCTGCTCATGTGGTTCAAGGTCTCGCGCGCGCACTTCATCAAGCCCCCGCCCAAGCGGGACGAGCACGAAGGCGCAGTCGTTTGAAAGAGATGGGGATTTACCCCATTTCCTTCACGTTCTGATTCCTACTTAAGAATCTGGACTAGGTTCGAATAGTCGTCGGTCCAGGTGCGCCACTCCGGGCGGTCCTCGGCCGGCACCGCCCCGGCATCGACGATTTCCTTGTGCCGGAGCAGCTCGAGGAAGCGGTTGGAGACGTGGAAGGCGACGATGCCGCCGGGGCGCAGGTGCCGCAGGTAGGCGCCGAGCGCCTCGCGCGTGATGAGGTGCACCGGGATGGCGTCGCTAGAGAAGGCGTCGACCGCGAGCACGTCGAGCGCCTGCGGCGGCTCGCGCTCGAGCGTGAGGCGGGCGTCGCCGAGCGCGAGCTCGATCTTCGCCTCGCTGTCGGCAAGGTAGGTGAACTCGGTCTGCGCGATCTGGATGACGCGCGAATCGATCTCGTAGAAGCGATACAGGTCGCCGCGGCGCCCGTAGGCGGCGATGGTGCCGGTGCCCAAGCCGATCACCCCGACGCGCACCGGCCGCGCCTGTTTCGAGCGGATCGCTGCGCCGATGCCGGACTTGTCGTGGTAATAGGTGGTCAGCATGCGGCGCTGACCCTCGTCCATGTACTGCTCGCCGTGCATGATCGTGCCGTGCACCAGCCGGCGCAGGTGCGTCTGCAGGCCGGCCTCGCCATACTCCTTCACGCGCAGCACGCCGTAGAAGCTGCGCGTGGCGATGCGCACGTCCTGCTGGTGGCGCAGGCCGTCGTAGACCGCGCAGCCCGCCACCGCCATCAGCACCGCCAGGCTCCCGAGGCGCGCCACCGCGCTCACCGCGGCAAAGCGCAGCGAGGCGAGCAGCGCCAGCACCACCAGGCCGATGCCGAGCTCGTAATAGCCGCTGAAGGCGAGCGGCGCGAGCACCGCGACCAGCAACCCGCCGAGGGCGCCGCCCGCCGCGACGATCAGGTAGAAGGCGGTGAGGTGCTGCGGCACCGGCCGCAGCCGGTAAAGCTCGCCGTGGCAGAACACGCAGCCGAGGAACAGGCCCGGCAGGAACACACCGAGCTGCAGCGGCAGCTCGAAGCGGAAGTCGGCGTCGGCGATCAGCCAGCCCATCGCCGCGATCCAGGCGAGCAGCAAGACCCACAGGGTCTCGGCGCGGTAGAAGCGCCCGCCCTCGAAGGTGACGATGAAGCTCGCGAGGTACAGCGTCAGCGGCGCGAGCCACAGCAGCGGCACCGAGGCGACGTTCTGTGTCAGGTGGTTGGTGACCGCGAGGAGCAGCACCGAGCCCGTGGCCGCCAGCGCGAGCCACAGTATCACCTGCGAGGTGCGGATCGGGGCCGCCTCCGCCTCGAGCTCCCGTCGGGGACGGGTAGCGGGAGCGTCCCATGCGGTCACTGCGCAAAGCACCGCAAAGGCGGCAAAGAGCCACGACCAGGTCGCAACCTGCTGGCGGGCGCTGAAGAAGGGCTCGACCAGGAACGGGTAGCCGAGCAGCGCGACGAGCGAGGCGAGATTCGATACCGCGAACAGCCGGTACGGATTCTCGCCCGGCCGCGCGCGGGCGAACCACACCTGCACCAGCGGGCTCGTCGAGGCGAGCAGGAAGTAAGGCAGACCGACCGTCGCCCCGAGGAGCAGCAGGATGTGGGTCACCGGCTCCTCGTCGCCCGCCGGCTTCCAGCTCTCCGACGGCGCGATCGGCAGCACCGCCAGGGCGAGCGCAATCAGCAGCCCGTGGATGGCGAGCTGGCGGGTCCTTCCTCGGACTTTCGCATTCAGCAGGTGCGCATAGGCGTACCCGGCAAGCAGCAGCGCCTGGAAGAAGAGCATGCAGGTCGTCCACACCGCCGCGCTGCCGCCGAACCACGGCAGGATGAGCCGCGCGATGAGCGGCTGCACCAGAAACAGCAGGAACGACGACAGGAAGATCGTGCCGGCGTGCAGCATCGACGCGCGCCGCCGGCCTATATCCGCTTGGCGAGCTCGGCGGCGAGGCCGGTGTACTTGGCGGGCGTCAGGGCCAGCAGGCGCTTCTTCGCCTCGGCAGGAATCGGCAGCTCTTTCACGAACTGCGCGAGCTGCCGGCGCTCCAGGCGC
>JAQSVY010000356.1 GCA_029266935.1 Burkholderiales bacterium | reverse complement strand
GCTGATGGGCAAGTTCGTCGGCCACCTCGCCATCCTCGCCTTCGCGACGCTCCTCGGCTATGGCGCCGCGGCCGGCGCGCTCGCCGTGACCGGCGCGGCGATCGACGCCGAGAGCTGGCGCGCCTTCGCCTGGATGGTCGGCTCGTCGGTGCTGCTCGGCGCTGCCTTCATCGCCGTCGGCTACCTCGTGAGCGCGCTCGTGCGCGACCGCGGGACCGCCGGCGGCATCGCCATCGGTATCTGGCTCCTGTTCGTCCTCATCTACGACATGGCACTCCTCGGCGCTCTCGTCGTCGACCAGGGCGCGACGCTCTCGGGCGGCGTCCTCAACGGGCTTCTCCTGCTCAACCCAACTGACGCCTACCGCCTGTTCAACCTCGCGGGCTCCGCCAATGTCAGCGCGTTCTCGGGCATGGCCGGAGTCGCCAGCAGCGCGGTGCTGAGCTCGGCGACGCTCATCTGCGCGCTCGCGATGTGGACGCTCGTCCCGCTCGGGCTCGCGGTGCTTGCTTTTTCCCGGAGAGAGTTATGAGACTTGCCCTGTTGGCCCTCGCCGGCGTGCTCGCGCTCGCGGGCTGCAACGACAAGCAGACCGCCGAGCTCGAGCCGGTGTGGTTCTCCTCGGCCCGGGACGCGTTCTCCTTCACCATGCTGCCCGAGGAGCCGAAGGACATCCGGGCGATCTACGTCTCCGACATGGCGAAGGCGCCGAGCTGGGAGAAGCCCGGCGCAGACAATTGGGTGAACGCGAAGCAGGCCTTTTTCGTTGTCGGAAGCCGGGTCAAGGGCGGCATGGGCGCAGACGAGACCGTCCCCTTTTCCGACCGGGCCGCCGCGGACAAATTCGCCGCGGAGAACGGCGGAGACGTCGTCACTTTCGCGGAGGTGCCACGCGATTACGTTCTCGGGGTCGGAACTGACACGACAAGCTCTGTCGAGGAAGCCCCCGCGCAGCGTGTCGGCCGCGGCTCGGCCCACTCGGGCCAAAAGGTCGGACACGCGCACTGAGAGCGCTCGGCATGGATCGATCCGTAACTCGCAGGCGAGCGATCGGCATCACCGCGGCGGCGGCCGGCCTGACGTTGCCGCTGGGCGGCGCTGCGCGTCCGGAGGCGGACCTGGTGACCTGGCGGGGGCAGGCCATGGGGGCGGCCGCTTCCTTGCAGATCCACCACACGGACAGGACCGCGGCCGAGCGGCTCGTGCGGCAAGCCGTCTCCGAGCTGCGGAGGCTGGAAAAGATCTTCAGCCTCTATCGTGAAGACTCGGCTCTCGTCGCTCTCAACCGGAGCGGGGTCCTACCGTCTCCGCCGCAGGAGCTTATCTTCCTCCTCGATGAATGTCGGCGATGCTGGGAACTCACCGACGGCGCCTTTGATCCCACCGTGCAGGCGCTGTGGACGCTCTACCACGAGCATTTCTCGAAGCAGGGACACGATCCCGCCGGCCCGTCCGCCGCCGCCCTGCAGGCGGCGCTCGACAAGGTGGGCTTCCGGCGCGTGGCATTCGACAGCAATAGGATCGTGCTCGGACGCCGCGGCATGGGCCTTACCCTCAACGGGATCGCCCAAGGCTACGCTACGGACCGCATCGTCGCGATCCTGCGCGCCGGGGGCATCGAGCGAAGCCTCGTCGACATGGGCGAGAGCCGAGCAGTCGGCTCCCGCGATGAAGGCGCCCCGTGGCGCGTCGGCATCGCCGACCCGGACGCGCCCGAGCGGCTCGGGGAGACCTTGGAGATCGTGGACAGAGCCGTTGCCACGTCCGGCGCCTACGGCTTCCGCTTCGACCCCGGGGGGCGCTTCAACCATCTGCTGGATCCGAACAGCGGCGCATCGGCGCGCCTCTACAAGAGCGTGACCGTGATCGCTCGGACCGCGACCGAGGCGGACGGGCTCTCCACGGCATTCAGCTTGCTCCCTCAGGAGCGGATCGAGTGGGCGCTCCGCATGCTCCAGGACGGGCAGGTCCGCCTCACGACCGCGTTGGGCGAGCGCATGGTTCTGAGCGCGCAAGGCGCTTGATCGGATCAAAGAACGGCGCGCGAGGCCTCCTAGTCTGCCCGCCCGCGGGCGCGATCTTCCCTGGCGCGCGCGGTCCAAGGCAATGCAGAGTCCGCCGCTCGACGGTCAGCGTGGCGTCGGAGCCGCCGGTGGGTGCGTCTCGGGGTCGCCTCGCTCCCGCCCGGCGCCTCCGCGAGCGCCGCCAGCCCGGCGACGTCGGCCACCGCCACACGCCGTCTTCCACGCTCGACGAGCCCCTGCTGCTCCCACGCGGCGAGTGTCCGACTCACGGTGTGCAAGGTCGTTCCGGTCATATCCGCGATGTCCTGCCGCGAAAGGGGGAATGGCACCTCGACCAGATTGCCGACTCGACGGCCGAGACTTCGTGTCAGTCGAACCAGGGCGTGGGCGATCCGCTGTTCCACCGGCTCGTTGGAAAGCTCCCGAATCCTTCGCTCCATGTCACGCAGGCACCCTTCGCACTCGCGAATGGCATTCAGCGCGGCGCAGGGCTGCTGC
>JAQSVY010000078.1 GCA_029266935.1 Burkholderiales bacterium | reverse complement strand
TCGCCATCAGCGCCTCGAAGTCGCGCACGAAGCCGGTCGCGGCGATCGCCACGGAGGTGACCACCATGCCCCAGCCGTAGAGCGCACGGTTGCCCAGGCGCGCGACCAGCGCGCGCGTCAGGAGTGCGCCGAGCAGGTAGCCGAAGGCGTTGGCGGTGTTGATCGATCCGGCCTGCGAGTAGCTCCACTGCAGGTCGCTGCGCATCGCGGGAAGGATGAGCGCGTAGGCGAAGCGTGCGAACGAGTTCGAGACCGCCGGGCCGAAGGAAAGCAGGAACGCGACCAGCAGCCCGCGCGCCAGCGTGATCTCCCGGGGATCGGCGCCCACGGCCGCGATCCTAGCCATTAACGCTAAGTGTCGTCGGCGAGCAGTCGCGAAAGCGATGGGGCGGGCTCGGCGAGGAGGTTGATGCCCGAGGCGGCGAAGCGCAGGACAGCGGCGAAGGGACGGCGGTCTTTCTCGTGATCGAGAGACCACTGGGCCTGACGGGCGAGGAGGGCGGCAGCAGTGCTGCGGCCGAGGGTCAGGGCGAAGCGCCGGGCGCCGGCTTCGAGCTGGCTCTGGTCCCGGCCGGCGTTCTTCTGCCACCACGCTTCGGCCAGTTCGAGGGCGCCCTGGACGCGCGCCGAGATTGCGACGAGCCCGGGCTCGCGCACGCCATTTAGGAGAAAGCCGACCTCGCGCGTAAGCGGCGCCAGGCCGCGCGGGCCGATGGCGCGCAGCGCATCGAGGGAGAGCACGTTGGTGGTGCCTTCCCAGATGGAAAAGACCTGCGCGTCGCGCAGGAGCGCCGGCAGCCCCGTGTCTTCGACGTAGCCGGCGCCACCGAAGGCTTCGAGGACCTCCGGGACCACGGCCACGGACTGGCGGCCGGTCGTGAGCTTGGTGACCGGGGTCAGGATGCGAAGCAGCGCCTGCTGCTCTTCGCTCGCCTCGCCGCACTCGTCGCGGCCGAGCAGCTCGACGACGAAGAACGTGAGATGGAAGGCGGCCTCGAATTCCGCCTGCAGACCCGCAAGCGTGTCCGCATGCAAGGGCTGCTGCGCGAGCGGCGCACCGAAGGCGACGCGCTCACGGGCGTAGGCGCGCGCCAGCGCCAGGCCGCGGCGCATGTAGGCGATGGCGGCGACGGCGTTCCAGGTGCGCGTGATGTTGAGCACGGTGCTGATCGCGCGCACGCCGTTGGCGAGCTCGCCCACCGCGACGGCGGGCGTGCCATCGAGGGTGAGCTCGGCCGTCGGTAGCTTCCGCGTACCAAGCTTGTCCTTCAGCCGGTCGATGCTCAAGCGATTGGGCCGGCCTTGCTCGTCGCGCGTCTCGACGTAGAACAGCGCCAGGCCCTTGCCGCCCGGACTGCTCCCTTCCGGTCGCGCGAGGGTGAGCGCCATTTGCGCGGTGATCGCCGAGGTGAACCATTTGCGTCCGAACAGCCGCCACCCCTCGCCCGGTATCGAGCGCGCGAGCGTTTCAGCAAGGCCCACGTCCGAGCCGCCGATCGCTTCGGTCATCCACTGGCCGCTCGTCCAGAAGCGCGCCGGGTCGCGGCTGGTGAGGCGGGGCAGCGCGCGCTCGATCAGCGCGCGATTGCCCGAGGCGAGAAGCGTGCGCGCCGCGCCGTCGGTCATGGCGAGCGGGCAGGCGTAGACGTCGGTGGACGGCGTGAAGAGATAGACGAGCGCGAACTGCAGCACCCGCGAGTGCCGGCCGAGCGGCGCCTCGTAGGCAAGCGCCACCAAGCCCTCGCGCGCGGCGATCTCCTCGGCGCGGCGCCACAGCGGCGTGAGCGTGATGCGGTCGACGCGCTTGCCCCAGGCATCCCACTGCTCGAGCGCCGGCTCGAGGTCGCGCTCGGCGAGTTGCTGTGCGTAGAGCTCGCCTCCGGCGAGCGCCCCCATGCGCTCGAGCGCGCTCGCGGCGCCCGCCAGCTCTTCATCCGAGAGCGTGCGCGCGAGATAGCCGCGCAGCACGCGATCGTCGCGGTACTGGTTGCCCAGCTGCGGGGGCGCCTGGATGAAGTCGCTCACGTCACACCTCTGACCGATATTGTAGGATGCATCGCGTGCCTACCCAGTTCATCGAGAACCGCACCTACGACGAGATCGAGGTCGGCGAGGCCGCGACGCTGACGCGCACGCTGCGGCCCGAGGACATCCAGCTCTTCGCCATCATGTCGGGCGACGTCAACCCGGCGCACGTCGACCCGGAGTACGCGCATTCCTCGATGTTCCAAGAGGTGATTGCGCACGGCATGTGGGGCGGGGCGTTGATCTCCACGGTGCTGGGCACCGAGTTCCCCGGCCCGGGCACGATCTACATCGGCCAGACGCTGCGCTTCTCGCGCCCCGTCAAGGTCGCCGACACGATCACGGTGAAGCTCACCTGCACGAAGAAGTTCGACCACAACAAGCACATCATCTTCGACTGCCTGTGCACCAACCAGGAGGGGCTCAAGGTGATCGCCGGTGAGGCCGAGGTTCTCGCGCCGACGGAAAAGATCAAGCGCGCGCGCGTGGCGATGCCCGAGGTGACGATCTCCGACCGCGACGCGCGCTACCGGCGCCTGATCGGGCGCGCGCAGGGCAAGCCGGCGGTGCAGGCGGTGTTCGCGCATCCGCTGCAGGCCGAGTCGCTGCAGAGCGCGGCGATGGCGCGCGACGCGGGCATCGTGCGCCCGGTGCTGGTCGGGCCGGAGCGCGAGCTGCGCGAGCTTGCCGCCCGGCACGGCATCGACCTGCGCGAGTGCGGCTGCGTCGACGTGCCGCACGGCCGCGCCGCGGTGGCGCGCGCGGTGCAGATGGCGCGCGAGGGCGAGGCGCAGATCCTGGTGCAGGGCGCCATTTCGGCGCACGAGTTCCTGCTGCCGGTGATCGCGGCCGGCGGGCTGCGCACCGCGCGGCGGCTTTCGCACGTGCTCTACATCGACGTGCCGGGCTACCCGCGCCCGATCGTCATCAGCGACATGATGGTGAACATCGAGCCCACGCTCGAGCACAAGGTCGACATCGTGCAGAACGCGATCGATTTTGCGCAGCTGATGGGCGTCGCCGAGCCGAAAGTGGCCCTGCTGGCCGGCATCGACACCGTGACGCCGCGCATGCGCGCTACGCTCGATGCCGCGGCGCTGTGCAAGATGGCCGACCGCGGGCAGATCACCGGCGGCGTGCTCGACGGCCCGCTCGGCGTCGACAACGCGCTCTCGCTCGCCGCGGCCCGCACCGCGCACCTCAGATCCGCGGTCGCCGGGCAGGCCGACGTGCTGATCGCGCCCGACCTCGAGGCGGGCAACATGCTCGCCAAGCAGCTCGAGCACCTGTCGGACGCCATTTCCGCCGGCGTCGTGCTTGGCGCCCGGGTGCCGGTGGTGCTCGCCAACCGCAACGACTCGATCGAGGGCCGTGTAGCGTCGCTCGTGCTCGGGCTGCTCGTCGCCTACAGGACCGGCTAAAGAAAGCCGGCGCTTCCCGCTGTCTCGGCGGCAGGCGCCGCCTCGCTCACCGCCTGCCAGTCCGCCAGCGTGAACGCCTCGGCCGCGCGCGGCAGGATGGCCTGCTCTTCCCTGGCGATGTGACTGCCGTAGTAGACGAGGTAGGTCGCGGCGGCGACTTCGATTTCGGCGCGCGCAACGAGCGCACCATCGACCACCGCCTGCAGCTGGACGCGTAGCGTTTCGCCGGCATGCGCGATTACGCGGTGCTCCTGGGCGAGCCGTGCCAGAGGCAGCTCGAGGTCGGGGCAGCGCCGCGCCAGGCGGGCGAACGCCGCGTCCTCGCGCGGATGATGGTACCGGTCGGCGTAGTCGCGCAGGTACACGATGATGTCGAGCATGATCTCGTAGTTCGGCCGCTCGCCGCTGTGGAAGACGTCCACTTCCGCCTGCAGCGAGCCGAGCAGGCGGTTGAAGTGGGCATGCTCCTCGTGCCATGCGGCGATCACTGTGTGCATTCGGAAAAGGCTACCTCCACGTTCGCGGCGATCTTTGACCTGAATCAAGCGCGCGCCCGCCGCTTCTCGCCTAAGCTCGCCGCATGCCCGAGATGATCGACGAGACGGCGGTGCGCGAGGCGCTGCGCTCGGTGGAAGACCCCGAGGCCGGCATGAGCATCGTCGACCTGGGCCTCGTCTACGGCATCAGCGTCGAAGCCGGCCGCGTGCGCGTGGAAATGACCATGACCTCGCCCGCCTGCCCGGTAGCGCCTTACCTGGTGGACGAGTCCACCGCGGCGATCCGCGCCGTGGCGCCCGCAGGCATCGACGTGCAGGTCGAGCTCGTCTGGGAGCCACCCTGGACGCCCGATCGCATGAGCCCGGAGGCGCAGAGCCGCTTCGGCTGGTCCGGATGAGCGCGTCCTAGTGCCGCCGCGCTGGCGCCTGCCGCTGCTCGCGCTCGGCTTTCTGTCCCTGGCTTGCGGCGTCGCCGGGGGCCTCGCGCGGCTCACCCCGTTCGCCTTCCTTCCTGCCGCGATCTCGCTGCACGGCGCGCTCATGGTGTCGGCGTTCTTCGGCACGGTGATCTCGCTCGAGCGCGCCGTGGCGCTCGAGCGGTCCTGGGCCTACGCGGCGCCGCTTTGCGCGGGCCTGAGCGGTATCGTGCTGCTGGCGGGCTTCGGCATCGCCGGCATGGCGCTGATGGCCGTTGCCGCAGCGCTGTTCTTCGTCTCGAACATCGTGGTCCTGCAGCGCCAGCGCTCGCTGGAGACCGCGACGCTGCTCGCCGGCGCGGCCGCGTGGCTCGCCGGCAACCTGATGGTGTACTACGGCCAGGCCGCCGTGCCCTGGTGGATCGCCTTCTTCGCGCTCACCATCGGCGCCGAGCGCCTGGAGCTCTCGCGCTACCTCAAGCGTACGCCGGCGGTGCGCGTCGCCTTCATGCTGCTCGCCGCGGCGATCCTGGTGCTGCCGCCCTTCCCGGCCGCCCTCGGCGCGGTGCTGGTGCTGCTCGCGCTGTGGCTGTCGGCCTTCGACCTGGCGCGCGTGACCGTGCGCCAGTCCGGGCTGCCGCGCTATGTCGCGGTGTGCCTGTTGGCAGGATACTTCTGGCTGGCGGTCGGCGGCGCGCTGATGGCGCTCTCGCTCGGCTACGACGCGGCGCTGCACGCGATCTTCGTCGGCTTCGTTTTCTCGATGGTGTTCGGCCACGCACCGGTGATCCTGCCGGCGGTGCTGCGCGTGCGCTTTCCCTACAGCCCTTTTCTTTACCTTCCGCTCGTTCTCCTCCATGCCTCGCTCGCGCTGCGCGTGACGGTCTCGACCGGGATCGGCGCATGGGGCAACGCGGCGGCGATCGCGCTTTTCATCGCCACGGGGGCTTTGATCTGCATCAAAGGAGCAGGGGCGCGCGCGCGATAGCGTGGTGCCATGAACGCTCCGATCCCGGGCACGACGCTCTTCGACGGCGCGCAGGCGCGCAAGGGCTATGCCCTGAACAAGATGTGCTACTCCTTCAACCACGCGGAGAACCGCGCCGAGTTCCTGCGCGACGAGGACGCCTATTGCCGCAAGTACGGGCTCAACGACGCGCAGCAGGCGGCCATCCGCCGCCGCAACGTCCTCGACCTGATCGAGGCGGGGGGCAACATCTACTACCTCGCCAAGTTCGCCGGCATCTTCGGGCTGAGCGTGCAGGACGTGGGCGCCCAGCAGACCGGCGTGCCCGTGGAGAAGTTCAAGGCGATGCTCGCCGCGAAGGGCCGCTAGCGATGGCGCGGATCGTCGGCGCGGTCACCACCTCGCACATCCCCGCGATCGGTTCGGCGATCGCGAAGGGGCTGCAGGACGAGCCCTACTGGAAGCCTTTCTTCGGCGCCTTCGGCGCGGTGCATGCCTGGCTCGACAAGGTGCGCCCCGATGCCGTGGTCGTCGTCTACAACGACCATGGCCTGCAGTTCTTCCTCGACAAGATGCCCACCTTCGCCATCGGCGCCGCCGACGTCTACCGCAACGCCGACGAAGGCTGGGGTCTGCCGACGCAGCCACCGTACCGCGGCGACGCGGCGCTCTCGTGGCACCTCATCGAATCGCTGGTGGCGGAGGAGTTCGACCTCACCACCTGCCAGGAGATGCTGGTCGACCACGCCTTCACGGTGCCGCTCAAGCTGCTCTGGCCACTTGCGCCGGCCTGCCCGGTGGCGACGCTGCCGGTCGCCGTGAACACGATCCAGCACCCGCTGCCGACGCCGGCGCGCTGCCTCAAGTTCGGGCGCGCGCTCGGCCGCGCCATCGCCAGCTATCCCGAGGACCTGAAGGTGCTGCTGCTGGGCACCGGTGGTCTCTCACACCAGCTCGACGGCACGCGCGCCGGCTTCATCAACCGCGGCTTCGACGAGATGTGCATGGCGGCGATGGTCGATGAGCCCGACGCGCTCGCGCGCTACTCGATCCACCAGCTGGTCGAGGCCGCCGGCACGCAGGGCGTCGAGGTACTCAACTGGCTGATCGCGCGCGCCGCGCTCGGCGGCCGCGTCGAGAAAGTCCACAGCAACTACCACATCCCGATCTCGAATACCGCGTCGGG
>JAQSVY010000077.1 GCA_029266935.1 Burkholderiales bacterium | reverse complement strand
CAGCGGCGATCGCACCGCGCCGGCTAAGGATTACATTTTCGACAAGGCGCCAGCCCACGCCAAAAGCAAATTCGTGACGGTCACCGCGGACCACTTCACGGTGCCGACGGCCGCGATCGAGGAGGTCGTTACTTGGCTGGTCGTGTTGCGGCAGTGAACCGGCACTCAACGGAGCAACCCGCCATGGCAAAACGGCAATCGGTTTCCGTCGCAACATTGAAGGCGATCGCCGAAGCGTTCAACGCCCACGATCTGGACGCCATCATGGCGTTCTTTGCCGACGATTGCTCGTTGGACATGCCTCGGGGACCGGATCCCTGGGGCAAACGCTTCACCGGCAAAGCGGCCGTGCGAGAAGGCTTGGCGATACGCCTCAAAGGTCTCCCAGACGTCCACTACAGCGACGACCGGCACTGGGTCAGCGGCGACATGGGCGTGTCCGAGTGGCTACTCACCGGCACGACGCCCGACGGAGTCCGAATTCAAGTACGTGGTTGCGACCACTGGGAATTCCGGGACGGCAAGGTCATTAGGAAAGACTCGTACTGGAAGATCGTTGATAAGTCCGCATGAGGTTCAGTCGCAGCGGTCGCTGAACCGATGGCGCACGAGGCGATACGTCGGTCAAGCTTTCGCCAGAGACGACGCCGGTAGCGCGCGATGAAGATTCGAACATTGGAGCCGCACGAGATCACTCTTCACCGTGATCTGCGACTGCGTGCGCTCCAGGATTCCGCCGATTCCTTCGGCGAGACGGCGGCGGAGGCTGAAGCACGACCGTTGTCTTATTGGGAGGACCTTACACGATCTGTCACGGAACCCAATCGTCATGTGATGTTCCTTGCCTGCGAAGGCGACACTGTCTGTGGCTCAGCGTACGGGCTACGTGATCGTGAGGACAGCGGCGCGGGACGCGTTGGTGGGACCTGGGTTGCACTCTCGCATCGTCGGCAGGGCGTAGGGCGTGCTCTATTGCAGGCGCTGTTTTCCTGGGCACGTGAGCGCGGCTTCAAACGTCTTCGGTTGTGGGTGCCATCGGAAAACGCCGCGGCGCTTACGCTCTATCGCCACGCGGGTTTCAAGGACACCGGGCGGCGACGGCCGCTGCCAACCAATACAAATCTGCAGATCTTCCACCCGAGAGGCTTGCCGATGAAACGCAGGTCGCGCGACAGGTCGAATGGTGGTTTCGGGGCGGTGCGGACGCCGAAATCTCGCTGCGTTTCATACCTCTGTTGAAACGAGCGGCGGCCGGCGAGCTCGAAGCATGGGGGCATGACCCTCGGTCTCGTCTTGCGCTCATCATCGTGCTGGACCAGTTCTCGCGGAGCATTTTCAGAGGGACCGCACAGGCTTTCGCGCAGGATCCCAAAGCCCTGGCTCTCGCGCTCGAAGGACTCTCTATGGGCAATTATGACGCGCTTGATTCCCCGTGGCACAAGACGTTTTTCATCTTGCCTTTGAGCCATTCCGAAATTCTTCGCTACCATGATCGAGCGGTTAGCCTCGCGGAGCGTCTCGTGGAGGAGGCTTCGACGGGTCTGCGCAAAATACTCGAGTTTTCTGCAGGGCAGGCTCGCGCGCATCGCAACGTCATCGCCCGCTTTGGACGGCATCCTCATCGGAATGCTGTTCTTGGGCGGCAGTCCACACCTGAGGAGCTTGCATATCTTGAGAGTGGCGATCTTGTTCATACACGCCCGATTCAAAGCTGATGCGGCGGCGCAGCCAAATGGATGCGCACAATGTGAGCGGTCGCGGAGATAGGCAACAATAGCGCGCAAGTGCATCAATGTCGTGAAACCCGGGTGCTGAAAGCATGACGAAGACGTACCACGGCAGTTGCCATTGCGGCACGGTCCGCTTCGAGGCGGACATCGATCTCACCAGGTCGACGTACCGCTGCAACTGCTCCATCTGCTCGCGAAACCGTTTCTGGCCGGCGATCGTCAAGCCCGCGGAGTTCCGGCTGTTGTGCGGGGAATCGGAGCTGACGAAGTACCTGTTCAACACGAAGCGTAACGAGCACTACTTCTGCAGGCATTGCGGCGTGCGCTGCTTCGGCATCGGCAATGCGCCGGACCCGGTCCACCGCGTGTATGGCGTCAACCTCGGCTGCCTCGAGAACGCGACGCCGCAGGAGCTGGCCGCGGCGCCGATCGTCTATGTGGACGGGAGGCACGACCGCTGGCATGAGGCGCCGGCGATCACGAGCTACCTGTGAGCGCAGCGCCGAACGCGGATCTCGCGATCAGGCCCCTGTCGCCCGGGGATCGAGGCGAATGGGGGCTCCTGGCGCGCGGATACAAGGCCTTCTACAGGGCCGAGGTCACGCCGGCGGAGTACGACCACGCGTGGCGCCGCCTGATCGGCGAGGAGGGCGTTTTCGGCCTCGCCGCGCGAATGGAGGGGAGGCTGGTCGGCATCGCGCACTACCTCTTCCACACCAGCGTCTGGGTGCCGAAGGTGTGCTACCTGCAGGATCTGTTCGTCTTGCCGGAAGCACGGGGTAGAGGCGTCGCGCGCGCGCTCATCGAGGCGGTTGCGCGTGTCGCCCGCGAGGCGCAGGCCGAGCGCTGTTACTGGCTCACGCAGGAGGACAACAAGGTCGCCCGCGCGTTGTACGACAAGGTGGCGAAGTTCAACGGCTTCCTGCGCTACGACTTCGTTCTCTAGGCATGTCTGCGGAGCAGAGCAACTCGCCGACAACCTCCGCGCGATCGCGCGAAGAAGGACCCGGCCGAGCCTGGCTGCTCTCGTGACGCCGTGATGCGCCTGTTCTTCGCCCTGTGGCCGCCGAGCGAGACGGCGCTGGCGCTACATGCGTGGGCGAACGGGCTGGAAGGCCGCGTGACGGCCGCAGACAAGATCCATCTGACCCTGGCTTTTCTCGGCAGCGTAGAGCCGCAAAAGGCGATTGCCGCGGCAAAGCAGGTGGCGGGCGAGCCCTTCGACCTGCAGATCGACAGCGCCAAATACGTTCGGGACAACCACATGGTCTGGGTGGGACCGCGCGAGATGCCCGAGGGGCTGCGCGTGCTGGCCAAGCGGCTGCACCTGGCGCTCTATCGCGCCGAGTTCATCCTGGAGCGCCGGCCGTTCGCGGCGCACGTGACGCTGCTACGCAAGGCTCGCAGACCCGCGGCGATCGCGCCGCTGCCGAAGGTCGCGTGGCCGGTGCGCGAGTTCGCGCTGGTGAATTCCGCCGGCGGCGCTTACGTGGACGTCGAGCGCTTCAGGCTCGACTCGTAAGAACCGTGGACCTCGCCGGGCGCCGAGGCGCAGAAGCCCAGGTCGCGCAGCAGCCCGTCGGCGAGGGCATAGACCCAGCCGTGCACGGCGAGTCGCGCGCCGCGCGCCCAGGCGTCCTGCACGACTGTCGTCTGGCAGACGTTAAGCGCCTGCTCGATGACGTTCAGCTCGCACAGGCGGTCGGGATCGCGCGCGCCATGCTTCTTCATCACGTCCTGGATGTGGCGCAGCCAGTTGTCGACCAGGCCGAAGCGCGCGTCCTGCATCGCCGCCTGCACGCCGCCGCAGCCGTAGTGCCCGCAGACGATGACGTGCTCGACCTTGAGCACGTCCACCGCGTACTGCAGCACCGAGAGGCAGTTCAGGTCGCTGTGCACTACGACGTTGGCGACGTTGCGATGCACGAAGAGCTCGCCGGGCTGCAGGCCGACGATCTCGTTCGCCGGCACGCGGCTGTCGGCGCAGCCCACCCACAGGTACTTCGGCGTCTGCTGGGCGGTGAGGCCGGCGAAGAAGCCCGGGTCGCGCGCGCTGACGCGGCTCGCCCAGGCGCGGTTGCTCTCGAAAAGGTGCTCAAGCAGGCGCATCGGTCGAGAGGCCGGTGTGCAAACTGAGCCGCGCGCGCAGGCCGCCGCCCTCGCGCGGCAGCAGCTCCAGGCCGCCGCGGTGCGCCTGCGCGATGCGCTCGACGATGGCGAGGCCGAGCCCGGCGCCGCCGGGGCCGCTGCGCGCGGCGTCGAGGCGGGTGAACGGCCGCTTCAGCCGCTCGGCCTCGGACACAGGGATTCCAGGGCCGCGATCGAGGATTTCCACGGCGGCAAGATCCCCCGAGTTCGAAATCCTGATTTCGATCGGCTCGCCGGCGTAGCGCAGCGCGTTGTCGACGAGATTCGTGATGGCGCGGCGCACGGCGAGGCGCGCGAAACGGAAGGGCTTCAGCTCGCCCGGGGCCACCGAGACTTTCCGGTTGATGCGGCGGTAGTGCTCGGCGACCTCGGCGGCGACCGCGTCGAGGTCGTTCTCGAACTTCTGCTCGTCGGAGCCGCGGGCGAAATCGAGGAACTGGCCGATCACGGCGTCGATCTCGTCGATGTCGGCGATCATGGCGTCGGCGGCGCCGCGCTCCGCGCCGCTCATCTCGAGGGCGAGGCGCAGGCGCGAAAGCGGCGTGCGCAGGTCGTGCGAGATGCCGGCGAGCACCATGGCGCGCTCGCGCTCCATGCCCTGCAGGTCGGCGGCCATGCGGTTGAAGGCGGCGGCCAAAGTGCGAAGTTCGAGGGCGCCTTCTTCAGGCAGGGGCTGGTGCGGCTGACCGCGGCCAAGGCGTCCGGCGGCGCGGCGCAGCGCCGCGAGCGGCCGGGCGAGGTTGGAGGCGATGAGCCAGGCGCCGGCGAGAGCGATGGCGAGCAGCGCCAGGCCCCAGCCCAGCCACTGCAACCCGAAGGCCGGCTCGAAGCGCTCGCGCGGCAGCATCGCCCAGAACTCGTCGCTGTCGATGAAGAAGCTCACCCAGAAGCCTTCCTCGCCGTCGCGTGCATAAGCGAAGCGTGTTTCCGGCCCACTGAGTGCTTTTGTCTTTTGTGAAACCAGGCTGAGCAAAGGATCGTCCGGCAAAGGCTCCAGGCGCTCGCTCGCGGTGGCCGGGTAAATCCGCAGGCCCTCGGCGTCGTTCAGCTCGATCAGCAGCTCCCGCCGGCGGAACGGGTCGGCGTTGACGAGCGCCGCGCGGGTCAGGTTGACTGTGCTCACGGCCTGCTGCGCGAGCTCGCGCGAGCGCGGCTCGCGCTCGTAGACGCGGTAGATCTGGAAGGAGGCGAGCACCGCGGTGACGATGAGCGCGGCGAACAGCAGGAACGACCGGGCGAAGAGGGTCACTTACCGGAGGCCGGGTTTTCCATATCCGGGACGAAGACGTAGCCGAAGCCCCACACCGTCTGGATGTGCTTCGGATGCGCCGGGTCGTCCTCGACGATCTTCCGCAGCCGCGAGATCTGCACGTCGATCGAGCGGTCGAACACCTCGTACTCGCGCCCGCGCGCGAGCTCCATCAGCTTGTCGCGCGAGAGCGGCTGGCGAGGATGCTGCACCAGCACCTTTAGCACGGAGAACTCGCCAGTGGTCAGCGACACCGCCTTGCCGCCGCGCGTGAGCGTCCGCGTGGAGAGGTTGAGCGTGAACGCGCCGAACTCGAACACCCCGCCCGCTGCAGGGGCGCCTGGGGGCCCCAGGGGAATTTTCCTTCTCAGGACTGCATTGATGCGCGCGAGCAGCTCTCGGGGGTTGAACGGCTTGGGCAGGTAATCGTCGGCGCCCATCTCCAGGCCGACGATGCGGTCGACGTCGTCGCCTTTGGCCGTGAGCATGACGATGGCGGGCGCCGCGGGGCTGGCGCGAAGGCGCCGGCAGATGGCGAGGCCGTCCTCGCCGGGCAGCATCAGGTCGAGCACGACCAGGTCGTAGCGCTCGCGCGAGAGCTGCTTGTCCATGCCGGCGGCGTCGGGCACGGCCTTCACTTCATAGCCCTCGCCGCCGAGGTAGCGCACCAGCAGGTCGCGCAGGCGCTGGTCATCGTCGACGACGAGGATGCGGGTCTTGAGCTCGGGCATTCAGGGCAATAGTTTGTTACAAAAACCGCGCCCGGCGACAGCCGCGCGCAAGGCCTTCAGCGTAACATCGCCCGGACCATGAGAAGGTATGTGCTCCTCCTGCTGCTGGCTGCCGCTACGGCCAGCTCCTATTCGCAAGACCGCAAGCGCCACGAGCGGCCGGAGCGCGGCTCGCAGCAGATGAGCCAGGAGGAGCGCCAGCGCATGCGCGAGGACATGCGCGAGGCCTACCGCGACCGCCCGCGCCGCACCGAGCGGCCGCAGCGGGAGATGTCGCCGCAGGAGCGCGACAAGCTGCGCCGCGACGTCGAGGACGCTAACCGCGCGCTGAAGAAGTAGCGCCCGCGGCCGGCTCGTTGGCGGCGGGGCCGGAGGAATAGAAGCGGTAGGTGTTCTTGCCCGCCTGCTTGGCGGCATACATCGCCGTGTCGGCGTGCTTCATGAGCGCGCCGGCGTCCACGGCGTCGTCGGGGCAGACGCTGATGCCGATGCTCGCCGTCACCGTCGCCGCGTGGCCGGAGATGGCGTAGGGGCGCTCGGCCTCGGCGAGCAGCTTCTTCGCCACGACCTCGACCGGTGCGATTTCCTGCACCTCCTCCAGCACCACCAGGAACTCGTCGCCGCCCAGGCGCGCGATGAGGTCGCTCGAGCGCAGGTGCTGGCGCAGGCGACCGGCGAGGTCGACGAGTAGCGCGTCTCCGGCGTCGTGGCCGTAGAGGTCGTTGATCTGCTTGAAGCCGTCGAGGTCGAGGAACACCACCGCGAGCTTGGCGTTGCGCCGGCGCGCGCGCTGCACGGCCTGCTCGAGCGAGGGCACGAGGCTCGCGCGGTTGGCGAGCCCCGTGAGCGGGTCGCTGTAGGCGAGCGAGGCGATGCGCTCGCGCGCCGTGGCGATCTCGGTGATGTCGCGGCCCACGCCGTGGTAGCCCAGGAATGCCCCGTCGGCGCCGAAGCGCGGCTCGCCGCTCACCGAGAAATGACGCACGCTGCCGTCGGGCATGCGGCGCCCGAACTCGAAGTCGCGGAACGAAGCGTGCGCGCCGAGCGTGGCGCGGAACGCGGTCCACGCAGCCTCGTCGGGGCTGACCGAGGAGATCTCCCAGAAGGTCTTGCCGAGTGCCCCGCGCAGCACGTCGGGCGGGTAGTTCGGCCCGTGCACGATCTGCGAGACGCGGAACTGGACATCGCTTTCCCAGTAGAAGTCCGAAGACATCTCGGTGAGGCTGCGAAAGCGCGCCTCGCTCTCGCGCAGCGACGCTTCCGCCTGCTTGCGGCGAAGGAACTGCCCGGCCTGGCTGCCGATGACGCGCGAGGCCTGCAGCAGCCGCTTGTCGGGCTCGCGCACGGTGGTGCCGGAGAAGGTGAAGACGCCGATCGGCTTGCCCTCGGCGATCACCGGGAACGCGAACACGCCGCGGGTTTCGGTGAGGCCGACGAGCGCGGCGCGCTGCACGCGCGCGTCGTTGGTGATGTCGGGTGACCAGACCGGCTCGCCGCTCGCGAGCACCGCGCCGGCGAGGCCTTCGCCGGAGCGGTAGACGATGCCCTTGGAGCCTTCGAGGAAGGCGGAATCCTCCGCCGACCAGCCGTCCTGGAACAACAGCCGGTCCTGCTCCCGGCGCAGGTAGCGCGCGCAGCTCCAGTCCTCCGACTCGCACACGACGTCGCGCCCGACACCCCGGTAGCCGGTGAAGGCGCCGGACGCGTCGAACACCGGCTCGCCGCTCACGTTCATGAAGCGCTGCGCGCCGTCGGCCATGGTGCGCCACATCAGCAGGTCGTAGAAGGGCTGGCGCGCTTCGAGCGTCGCGCAGTGCGCGTCCCAGCCGCCCTCGATGCCGAGCCCCGTGTCCCAGCGGCGCTTGCCGAGAAGGCGCTTGCGCAGGCGGTCGTCGCCGCCGGCGACCTGGCGGCCCTCGAGGCGGGTGAAGCGGAACTCGGCGTCCTGCTCCCAGTACCAGTCGGAGGAGAGGTCGGTGAGCGAGCGGAAGCGCGCCTCGCCCTCCCGCATCGCGCGCTCGGCTTCGGCGCGCTGCAGGAACTGGCCGATCTGGCCGGCGATCACGCCGAGCGCCTGCATCAGCCGCTTGTCGGGCTCGCGGATGCGCCGGCAGGCGAACTCGAGCACGCCGACGACGCGTTTCGGCGCACGCACGGGGACCAGGAGCTTGGCTCGCAGGCCGGTCCGTTGCGAAAGCCCCTTGCGCAGCGCCCGCGGATCGCCGGTCGAGTCGGCGAGCCACAGCGTCTCGCCCGATTGCCAGACTGCACCGACCAGCCCGACGCCTGCGGCGAAGGTCAGGTCGCGCGATGCCTCGGCGAATTCGCCCGCCTCGGGGACGGCCGGCATCGCCCAGTGCGCCGAGCGCCGCATCAGGCTGCCCGCCGGCTCGAGCTTCCAGAACAACCCGCACTCCCAGCCCTCGGTCTCGCAGATCGCGCGCAGCGCGGCGCGCAGCGCCTCGGGCACGCCCGGCACGTCGGCGAGGAAGCGCGTGACGCGGTGCTCCAGGCGCAGCAGCTGCTCGGCACGCTTCTGGCGCGTGATCTCGCGGCCGATGCCGCGGTAGCCCTTGAAGCGCTTCTTCGCGTCGAAAACCGGCTCGCCGCTGACGCTGGCGTAGAGCCGGCTGCCGTCGGCCAGGGTGCGCCAGGTGACCAGGTCGCGGAAGGGCTTGCGCGCCTCGAGGATCTTGCGGTGCGCGTCCCAGCCGTCCTCGGCCTCGAAGCCGGTCTCCCAGCGCCGCTTGCCGATCACCTCGTCCAGGCGCGCCTGCTCTACGGGGGTGCGGTTATGCGCGACGATGCGCGTGAAGCGCAGCGCCGCGTCGAGCTCCCAGTACCAGTCGGACGACAGGTTGATGAGGGCGCGAACCGGCCTCGCCCGAGTGACCTTCCTTTTCCTGATGGCGCTGCGCCCCATGCTTCCCTTCCCCCAGGGGCGAATCTACCTGCGCCTTATCGCTGCGTCCAGTCAGAGAAGGTGCGCGATCGAATTGGCGTAGTAGCCGAGCAGGGGCAGCTCGCCGGGACGGGCGCTGAACAGGCCCTCCTTTTCCTCCACCAGGCGGCGCAGCGTGAGCATGCGCACGCCGACGCCGAGCGCATAGTCGAAATCGCGGCGCGGCACGTAGACGTGCGCCCCGGCCGCCCCCAGGCGCTCGAGCAGCCCCTGCACCTCGGCCTTGAGCTCGAGCTGGGAGAGGGCGCGCTGCGGATGTCGCGCGAAGACGGTGGCGATCAGCGCGACCGGGACCACCGGCACGACGCGCCCGACCGCCCCCATCAGCTCGCGGCCGAGCTCGGCGGTGGCGCGCTTGCGCTCCTCGCCAGAGAGGCGCCGGAAATCGAGGCCGCGGCTCGCGCAGTATTCCCGCATCGACACCGGCGAGCCGAAGTTCACGCAGGCATAGCCGAAGCGATGCCATTCGCTGCGCAGCGCGAGGCCGAGGTTGTGCAGGACGAACCTGACGGTATTCCAGAGCGTTCTGGATCTTGAGGTTTTTGTTCCTTCCAGGGAGAGCAGCAGGGTCCTGTCCTCCAGCACCCGGTCGTAGTTGATGCCCACCGGCACGAACACGAGGTCGCGCTCGTGCTCGTTCCAGCCGCGCAGCATGTAGTCGAGCACGCCCAGGCGCGGCTCGCGCATGCGCCCGTCGCGGCTGAGGCCGCCCTCGGGGAATACCGCCTGCGGCACGCCCGCCTCGGTGGCCATGGCGATGTAGCGCTCGAGCA
>JAQSVY010000076.1 GCA_029266935.1 Burkholderiales bacterium | reverse complement strand
GCGCCTTCGAGCGGCACGCGGCGCGCCGTCGGCTTGAAGCCGGCGAGGCCGCACAGGGCCGCCGGAATGCGCACCGAGCCGCCGGTGTCGGAGCCGAGCGCCATCACGCACATGCCGCCGGCCTGCGCGACCGCGGCGCCCGAGGAGGAGCCGCCCGGAACGCGGCCGGTCTTGCGGTCCCACGGGTTCTTCGGCGTGCCGTAGTGCGGATTCAGGCCGACCCCGCCGAAGGCGAACTCCACCATATTGGTACGACCGATGAACACTGCCCCCGCGGCGCGCAGCCGGGCGACGGCAGCCGCGTCGGCTTTCCGGGCGACGTTGTCCATGATCTTCGAGCCGGCGCGCGTCACCTCGCCGGCGACGTCGAAGAGGTCCTTGAGGGAGACTGGCAGCCCGTCGACGCTCGAGCGGCGGGCGCCGCGCTTGCGTAGGGCGTCGGCGAAGTCCGCCTCGGCGCGCGCCCCCTCCGCGTTGACCTTGAGGAATGCGCGCGCTCCCTCGCCGTCCTTGTCGGCGATGCGCCCGAGCGCCTGCTCGACCAGATCGCGGCTCGAAGTCCTCCCCGCCGCCAGGTCGGCGCTGAGCTGCGCTACAGTCCACATCGGGAAAAGATAGCATGCGCGTACGCCTCGCGAGCCTGCTTTTCGGCGGCACCTGCTTCCTGTGCCGCGGCGCCGCGTCGGGTTTGCTGTGCGACGCTTGCGAAGCCGAGCTGCCGCGCCTGCAACTGCCGCTCTGCCCGCGCTGCGCGCTGCCCTCGCCGCGCGGCGAGGCGTGCGGCCGCTGCCTCGCCGCGCCGCCGCACTACGATGCCACCGTGGCCGCGCTCGAGTACGCCTTCCCCGCCGATGTGCTCATCCAGGCGCTCAAGTTCCGTGGCGAGCTGGCGCTGGCGCCGCTTCTTTCGGGATTGCTGAAGCAACGAATTGCACCCGGGGAGAAGCCCGACTGCGTCATCCCCGTTCCGCTTTCGCGCCAGCGCCTGAAAGCGCGCGGCTACAACCAGGCGGTCGAACTCGCGAGATACCTCGGCGACGGCGAGCTTCTCGTCTCCGCCTGCGAGCGCAAGCGCGACACCCCACCGCAGCTCGAGCTTCCATTCGAAGACCGGCAGCGCAACGTCAGGGGATGTTTTGTCGTTTCCAGAGAATCCCTGGATGGGTCTTGCGTTGCCGTGGTCGACGACGTGATGACGACCGGCGCGACGCTTGACGAGATGGCGAGGACGCTCAAGGACGCCGGCGCGACGCGCGTGGTGAACTGGGTAGTCGCGCGGACGCTGCGCGATGCTTGACCTCGTCCTCGTGCACCCGGAGATCCCGCCGAACGCCGGCAATGCAATCCGCCTCGCCGCCAACACCGGCGCTCGCCTGCACCTCGTCGAGCCGCTCGGATTCTCGATGGACGACAGGCAGCTCAAGCGCGCCGGTCTCGATTACCACGAGCTGGCGAACGTCACGGTGCACCCGGGCTGGCAAGCCTGCCGGGCGAAGTTTCCGGGCCGGCGCCTGTTCGCGCTCAGCACGAGCGCGAAGCGCAGCTGCTTCGACGTCCGGTTTCAGGCCGACGATGTGTTCGTGTTCGGCGCCGAGACCTCCGGCCTGCCGCCGAGCGTGCTCGACGATTTCGCCGCGGAGATGCGCCTGAAGCTGCCGATGCGCCGCGGCAACCGCAGCCTCAACCTGTCCAACGCCGTCGCGGTGGTCGCTTTCGAGGCCTGGCGCCAGCTCGGCTTTCCCGGCTCTGCTTAGCTGCCCTCCGGCTTCGGATCGCGCGACAAGAGCCGCTCTACCGCGGCGCCGGGGGCGAGGCGGCCATCGAGGACCGCGGCCACGGCTTCGCTCACCGGCATCTCGACTCCCTTGGACTGCGCAAGGCGCAGTACTTCCTTTGCCGAGCGCACGCCTTCCGCGACATGGCCCAGATCACCAAGAATTTTCTTCAGTGGAAGGCCCTTGGCGAGCCCCAGCCCGACGCGGCGGTTGCGCGAGAGCTCGCCGGTGCAGGTGAGGATGAGATCGCCGGCGCCGGCGAGGCCGAAGAAGGTCTCGGGCTTGCCGCCGAGCGCGGCGCCGAGGCGGGCGATCTCGGCGAGGCCGCGCGTAATGAGCGCGGCGCGCGCGTTCAGCCCAAGGCCGAGGCCGTCGGAGATGCCGGCGGCGATCGCCATCACGTTCTTCACCGCGCCGCCGATCTCGACGCCGACGAGGTCGGCGCTGTAGTACACGCGCAGGCGCCCGCCGTGCAGGAGCGCGGCTGCGTCGCGCGCGAAGCCTTCGTCGCGCGAGGCGAGGGTCAGCGCACAGGGCAGGCCGCGCGCCACCTCGTCGGCGAAAGAAGGCCCCGACAGCGCGCCGGAGCGCTGTTGCGCGACGAGCTGGTGCGGCAGCAGGCCGGTGCCTTCCTCGAAGCCCTTGCACAGCCACACGAGCGGCGCATCGGCGGCAAGCCTCTGCGCGATCTCGCGCAGCCCGGCGACCGGGCTGGCGGCAAGGATCAGCGCAGCGCCATCTACTGTTTTCTCGAACTGGGAAGTAATACCCAAAGAATCGGGAAATTCGATTCCCGGAAGATACCGTTCGTTGCGCCGCGAGCTCGCTAGACGCTCGGCCTGCGCCGGATCGCGAGCCCACAGCGTCACTTCGAGCCGCGAGGACAGCACGGCGGCAATCGCCGTGCCCCACGCGCCTGCGCCGAGCACCGCGACACGGCTCATCGCCCTAGTCGCCCCAGGCCGCCGAGGCGCGAAGGTAGCCGTCCGCGCCGTCGGCGTGGCGTACATGCAGCCATCCGCCGGGCGCCGCTTCGAGGAGCTCGAGCGCCACGCTCTGCGCCGCGACAAAGGCGACTGGGGCGTCGTCTTCCGGGCGCAGGTGCACCAGGGTGGCGGGCGCGGTCACCAGGACGGCGCGCTTCTCGGTGAGCGTACTTTTCTGCACCCAGGTGATCGCGCCGGCATGGTCGCGCACTTTGGCCCAGGCCTCGAGCTCGACGATCACCTCGAGCGGGTAAAGCGCGGTGACCACATAGAGCGGCTTCGCCTGGACCGAAGGCGCGTCGTAGAGCAGCGCGCCCGCCTCGCCTACCGCGCGCCAGTCGGCCGCCGCGGCGGCGCTCGCGCAAAGCATGGCGGCGAGCAGGGCCCCGCGCATCAGCGCGCGATCTCGATCTGCGGCCCGGCGCCCTGCGCCTGGCCCGACTGCTGCTCCTGCTGCAGGCGCTGCACATACAGCGCTTCGAAGGAGATCGGCGCGAGCTGCACCGGCGGGAAGCCGCCGCGCAGGACGAGGTCGGAAATGGTCTCGCGCAAATAAGGAAAGAGGATCGTCGGGCAGCCGATGCCGAGCAGCGGGCCGAGCTCCTCCCCCGGCACGTTGCGCAGCTGGAAGATGCCCGCCTGCACCGCCTCGGCGAGGAACAGCGTCTTCTCGCCGGTTCTCGCCGTGACCGTCGCGGTCACCGTCACCTCGTAATACGGGTCGGAGAACTTCCCCGCGGTGGTGTTGATCTGCACCTCGAGCTGCGGCTGCACCTGCTCGGTGAAGACCTGCGGGGCGTTCGGGATCTCCAGGGACAGGTCCTTGACGTAGATCTTTTCGATCTGAAACGTCGCCTGCTGCGGTTGTTCGCTCATGTCGATGCCTCGAGTAAGGGGTCCAGCTTGCCCTCGGCCTCGAGAGCATAGAGATCGTCGCAGCCGCCGACATGGCGGCCGCCGATCCAGATCTGCGGCACGGTGCGCCGTCCGCTCTTTTGCATCATCTCGCTGCGCCGCGCCGGCTCCAGGTCGACGCGGATCTTGTCGATCTGCGCGCCTTTTTCGAGCAGCAGGCGCTCGGCGGAGCGGCAGAACGGGCACGCGGCCGTGCAGTACATCACCACGGGCGCCGTCATTTCTCGACGGGCAAGCCCGCCGCCTGCCACGCGCCCAAGCCTCCAGACAGGTTGACGACCTGCGTGTACCCCTGTTGCCGGAGCGCCGCCGCGGCCTTGGAGGCGCGCGCGCCGCTGTCGCAGTAGAGGATGAGCGGGCGGTCCTTGCGCTTGCCCAGGTCCGCCTTCCCGTCGATGCGCGCGACCGGCAGGTTGCGCGCGCCGAGGATGTGCCCCGCTCCGTATTCACCGGGGTCGCGCACGTCGATCACCAGCGCGTCCTCGCGGTTGATGAGCTGCGTGGCGCGGGCCGGATCGACGTGAGGCCCGCCGGTGCCGCGGCGCACGAACGGCCAGATCAGCATCGCGCCGGAAACGACGGCGACGACGATGAGAAGGAGATTGTTGCGGATGAATTCCACGAAGGGTCGGACATTATAATCAGCGCGATGCCGAATCTCCCACTGCGGCTCGTGCTGCTTCGCCACGGCGAATCGGACTGGAACCGCGAGAACCGCTTCACCGGCTGGACCGACGTCGACCTGTCGGCAAGGGGCGTCGAGGAGGCGCGCGCCGGCGGGCGCGTCCTCGCCGCAGACGGCTACCGCTTCGACCTCGCCTTCACCTCGGTGCTCCGGCGCGCCATCCGCACGCTGTGGATCGCGCTCGACGAGCTCGACCAGATGTGGCTGCCGGTGGAGAAAACCTGGCGCCTAAACGAGCGCCACTATGGCAGCCTGCAGGGCCTCAACAAGGCGGAGATGGCGGCGAAGTTCGGCGAGCAGCAGGTGCTCGCCTGGCGCCGCAGCTACGACACGCCGCCGCCGGCGCTCGAGCCCGCCGATCCGCGGTACGAGGGCAAGGACCCGCGCTACGCCGGCATCGAGGTGCCGCGCACCGAGTGCCTCAAGGACACCGTAGCGCGTGTGATTCCGTACTGGGAGAGCGCGATCGCGCCGGCGGTGCGCGCCGGCCGGCGCGTGCTCGTCTCCGCGCACGGCAACTCGCTGCGCGCCCTGGTGAAGTATCTCGACCGCATGTCCGACGAGGCGATAGTGAAGGAAAACATTCCTACCGGCATCCCGCTGGTCTACGAGCTCGGCGCCGACCTCAAGCCGGCGCGGCATTACTACTTGGGCGACCCGGGTGAGGTGGCGCGCCGCATCGCCGCGGTCTCGGCGCAGGGGAAAGCCAAAGTCTGACGCGCCTTCTCGCCGCCGTCGCGCTCGCCGTTGCCGCCCAAGGGGCCGCGGCGCAGCCGGCGTCCCGGGATGAGGAGCTCACCCGTCTGCGCAACCGCATCGAGGCGCTGCGCGACGAGCTCGAGGAGAAGGAAAGTGTGCGGCGAGAGGCGCGCGACGCCCTGCGCGACTCGGAGCGCGCCATCTCGGACGCCAACCGCAAGCTCGCCCGGGCCACGGCGGACAGGCAGCGGCTTCGCGTGCAAGCGGCCCACATCGCCGAGCAGCGCAGGGCGCTCGAGCGCCTCGCCGCCGAGCGCCAGAGCGGGGTAGAGCGCATGCTTGCGGCGCGCCACGCCGCCGGTGCGCCCGACCCGCTGCGAGTGGCGCTCTCCGGGGACGATCCGGGATCGCTTGGCCGCACCCTGCAATATGTCGGCTACGTGTCGCAGGCCGCCGCCGCCCTGATCGGCAGCTATCGCGAGGCGATCGCCGAGCTTGCCGAGCTGGCGGGCGAGGCGGCCAAGCGCGAGGCGGAGCTGCGCTCGGCCGAGCAGGCGAGCCGCGCCGAGCGTGAAAGAATCCTCAAGGAGCGCGCAAGCCGCCGGCAGGTGCTCGAGCGCCTGGCGGGCCAGATCCGCAAGAACCGCCGGGAGCTCGGCGTGCTGCGGGCCGACGAATCCCGCCTCGCGCGCCTGGTGGCGCGCCTCGCCCGCATCATCGAGAGCGTCCCGGAGCCTGGCGGCGCCCGCGTTGCCTTCTCGGGGCTGCGCGGCAGCCTGCGCCTGCCGGTGCGCGGGGAACTGACCGGGCGCTTCGGTGCTCCAAGAGGAGCGGCAGGGATCGAGGCCAAAGGGGTATTCATCCGCACGCCCGAGGGGCGGCCGGTCCGCGCCGTGGCGGGCGGCCAGGTGGTCTACGCGGACTGGATGCGCGGCTTCGGCAACCTGCTGATCCTCGACCATGGAGAAAGCTACCTGTCGATCTACGCGAACAACGAGGCGCTGCTGAAGCAGGTGGGCGAAACCGTCGTGGCCGGCGAGCCGCTGGCAACCACCGGCTCGAGCGGTGGCAACGAAGAAACGGGCTTATACTTTGAATTACGGCACTTAGGCCGGGCCTTTGACCCCCTCCGCTGGGTCAAGTTGAAATAGGCGACCCTGAGGTTGGCGACTACAAATATGCATACCAAGCTTCGCAGCATCGGACTCATGCTCGTCGGCGCCGTTGCCGGCGTGCTCATCAGCCTGAACTTCCAGGCGATCGCCGACCGCGCGACGCGCTCGCCGCTACCGATCCAGGAGCTGCGCGCCTTCACCGAGGTGTTCGGCGCGATCAAGACCAACTACGTCGAGTCAGTCGAGGACAAGAAGCTCATCACCGAGGCGATCAACGGCATGCTCACGGGCCTCGACCCCCACTCGGCCTACCTCGACGCCGAGGCGTTCAAGGAGCTGCAGGTCGGCACGCAGGGGCAGTTCGGTGG